>NZ_JBYTEO010000015.1:0-114481 GCF_058791355.1 Pseudomonas sp. EB271-G4-1 | reverse complement strand
CTCCTACAGGGTGTACATCGATCCCCTGTAGGAGCTGCCGCAGGCTGCGATCTTTCGCTTTTAGCAGGCCCCGATGCGAAACCCGAACCGCGGAAAATGCACATGCACCCAACCGCCGCGCTCATCTTTACGACGCAGGATCAATTCCTCGCGACCGGCGAACAGCAGCTCCCCCGCTACCGGATCAACGCCATAGTCAGTCGCGGCAATCACCACTTGCTGACCGGCCTGGAACCCGTTCGGATCGGCAAACTGCTCGTCCGGCAGATCCGCCGGCGTGGCATTGCGCGCCACCTCCAGGGCCTCTTCAGACGTCATCTCGCTCGGCGCACCGTGACCGAATCCCAGTACCCGCGCCAACCAGGCCGACACCGCCGGATAGCTATCCACACACGGTGAAGTCACGGCGGTTGCCTTGAGGAACCACAGCGGATGAGCCATTGCGAAGTCGGCAATCGACGGCTCGCCAAACAGATAATCGCCCTCCTCGCGCTGCAGCTGCTGCTCCAGGCGCGCCATGATTGTCGGCCATTGGTGTTTGGCCTGCTCGGCGGACAAGCGTGTAGCACTGCCACCGCTGAACAACGCGGCGCGGTCGGCGATGAATGCCTTGATCGCTTCCGGCGGCATATTGCCAAAGCGCACAGCTACCGATTCCGGCTGAAACACCAGGCTGACTGCATGCTGGAACATCACCGAATCGGCCCACGCGGCGAAGGAGGCCGCGATCATTTCCTGGCCTTCGGGGAAGAACGCCGGCAAGGCCTTTTCCTGTTCCAGGCGGCGGGCAATCAACGAAGTGTCGCAATAAATATCGGCGCCAACCTGCAACACTGGAGTTTTGCGATAGCCTCCGGTCAGGGCCGTCAGGTCAGGCTTTGGCATCACCGGCGAAATGTTCACCGAGCGCCAGGACAGCCCCTTGAATCCCAGCAGCAAGCGGGCCTTTTCAGAAAAAGGGGAAGTCGGGTAATGATGAAGAATCAACTCGGACATGCTCGGCTCCGCCGCACGGGTAAGGAATCCGCAGCTTAGCGCGCAATCCATAAGCATCACACCGATATGCCTGATGGGAACTTATCAGTCAGATTGATAAGCCGGCAGCAAAGCTCGCCACCAGGCATTCCTTGGCGCTTTTCCTGAGTTTCTTGATCAGCCGTTCCTGGCGCAGCGCTTCGCTTTTATCGCGGCAGAGTTCGGTATAGACCAGCGCCACGGCCGGGCTGGAAAGAAAGAAGCGCGCGCCCTTGCCGCTCTGGTGAGTGGCAAAGCGGCGTACCGGATCGTCGCTGATCCCGCAGTAGAGCGCGCCATTGGCCGCGCGCACGAGGTAGACGAACCAAGGTTTACTCACCGGTGCATTGGCGTCGAGAGGATTTTCGCTGAGGGTGGTCACGGCACAATCAAAACTTGAAAGGAAACAAGCCGCGATCTTATCAGCGACTGGCCTGCCATGCCTTCAGCCCCTTCAGGGCCTGTGCCCGAACGGCGTTCCTTACCAATGGCGTCCAGCCCAGGATCAGGCCTTTGAAACCCAATGCCTGGCGCGACCAGGCCCACAGATCGAAACGGTCGTGGTGTTCGCAGATCTTGCCGTCACGGAAGACGAATCGTGCCTGGATGTCGTTGACCACGGTGTTGCCGGTCTGGCTGAACAGGTAGGTTGCGACCCAATGCGCGGCGCCCGTGTGCTCATCGGCGTAAACGCTATCGAAGGTCAGGGAGAAATCCCTGGCCCGGGTCGTGAGCATGCGCCACATGTCGCCAGCATCGCGCCCGCGAAGCTCGCCGAACGCCGGATCACTGAACACCACGTCATCGGTATAGCAGGCGCTCATGGCCTCGGCGTCCAGCCGCTGGAAGGCTTGGTAGAACTGGGTGATCAATGCGCGATGGGCATCACTCATGGTCAGGCTCCGTACGAATAAAGGATGGCCAGCAAGATAGTCTGCAAAGCCGCCGAACACTATCGACATTCGTGGTGGGAATACCCTCTGGCACGCTAATGCACCATGCCACTGTCACGGGCATAAGCAAACAGATCCACGTCCGTGGAAATGCCCAGCCTCTGCATGGCCATGCTTTTCTGTTTACTGATCGTCGACACGCTGCGTTTGAAGTAACAAGCAATCTCGCTGACGGTCATGCCGCTGGCGAGCATTCTCACCACTTCATGTTCTTTGGCCGACAGTGACGGTAACGGGGACGAGTCCCCGGTGCCGGCCTCGGTCAGTTCGGCGCGCAGGGACTCGCTGATAAACCGCCGTCCCTGACTCACCGATTTGATCGCGTCGGGCAGCTCCGTCGCCGACGCGCCTTTAGCAACGATGGCCGTCACACCTTCAGCGAAGGCCGACCTCAGTGTCGCGACGTTGGCAAACATGGTGACCAGAATGATCGGCAGCGCCGGGTAGTGCCGGCGCACCCTGCTCAGCATCTTCAGGCCATCGGCCTGCCCGTCGCCCGGCATGCAGAAGTCTGTGATCAGCAGATCACAAGGTAGTGTGGAAAGAAGACTCAGCAGGCTGTCGGGGCCGTCGGCTTCACCGACAACCACGCAGGTTGTGCTTGAATCGATGAGCATCCGCAAGCCGATACGAACGACGGGATGGTCGTCAGCGATGATGACGCGCATGGTCGTAGTTTTCCTGTGAGGTGACTGGAATGCGCGAAAAATAGCGCTGTCCACTGGCCACTACAACAACCAATCTCATCAGTAAAATAGCGACACTCAATGCCTTCGGGGTTTTGTCCTTTCTCTTACAAAACAAACAGACGCCCCCTACTTTTTTAAGCTACGTCACCCACGCCAAAAGACTACAGACAATACAGCGAACCATGACGAGTTGTAGTCCGTCGTCATCCTTCGTGCTCCGGACGCCGCGTTTTCGTATTAGTTGCATTCCTTCCGTCTACCCCGGCCTATAGATTGCCTCCTGTCCACCCAGGGTAATGACTGACAACCTCCTTCAAGGAAGAGCCAACGCATGAACACACCTTTATCATTGCTGGCCGCAGTCTTGCTGCTGACAGGCGCTCCGTCCGCTTTGGCCAGTTCCAACACCGACTTGAGTGTCACCGGCATGATCACTCCCAGTGCCTGTAAGCCCAGTCTCTCGAGCGGCGGTATCGTCGAGCACGGCAGGGTGGGGATGAAGGACCTGCATCCGGACCAGCCCACCCGGTTGGAAAACGGCACGCTCTACCTCGACGTGAACTGCGAGGCGGCCACCCTGTTTACCCTGACCACGGTGGATAACCGCAGCGGATCTTCCGCCATCAGCCCTAGCCAGCACGGGCTGGGGATCGTTAATGATGACGAGAAACTGGGCAGTGTAGCCCTCGGTCTGTTTGACGCGATTGCCGACAAAGCCGCGGTAAAAACCATCTCGTCCCGGGACGATGGTGTCAGTTGGCGAGCGTCGCCCTACCTGGGACATGCCGGCAAGACTTCGTTTGCGGCGATGAATGCCCCTGACACACCGATCGCCATAAAAGACCTGCATGCAAGGCTGACGGCATTCACCATTATCGTGCCTGCCAGCGACCTGACTCTGACCGATGAAATCCCCATCGACGGCCATATCACCGTGCAACTGGACTACTGACAGACCGCGTGCTGCGCAATATCAGCCTGGAGCGCTGACACCGGCAACCGGTGTCACGCCAGCACCCTTTTTTGATCATTCAACGAGACACGTCATGACGATGTTTTCTGCTTTCGTGCGCCCTCTGATCCACGCCGGCGCTGGCTTATTCCCGCTCTTGATGACCGTTTACGCCCAAGCTGACGGGATGGTCCCGAACACTTCCGTGGTCATCATCAATGAGGCCGATGGCGAGGCGTCCGTTACAGTGACCAACACTGATACCACTCTGGCGTTAATGCACGTCACTCTCGAAAACATTGCCGAAGACCCTGAATCGCTGGTGTTTGTGACACCACCGCTGGCCCGGGTTGAAGCGTCGAAAACCCAGTTGGTGCGCTTTATTCTGCAATCGGAAAAACCCTTGCTCACCCAGCGTTTGAAGCGGGTGATCTTTGAAGGCATACCGCAAGGCAAACCCGCCGCCGAAGCTGGACAGGCCCGTGTAGGGGTGACAGTGCGCCAGAACCTGCCGGTGATTCTGCACCCTAAGGGCCTGGCGCCTAATCGCACCCCATGGACTGATCTTCAATGGTCACTAAATGGCGATCAACTGACCGTGCGCAATGACACTCCCTACGTGGTCCGTCTGGGCCAGCAGGTACATCTGCTGCCTTCAGCGGGCAGTGCGATGTTGCCCAAGACCTACGTGTTGCCCGGTGAGCACATCAGTGTTTCGGCACCAGCCGGGGCTGCCACGCATGTGCGCTTTCAACCGGCCACCGTCTACGGTTTTGCGGTACCGCTCTATGACGCGCCGATCAGCTCCTGACGATTGCAGCGACCCACGACGCCACAAAGGAACGGTGAGCGCCTTGTTTTCAGTGAAGTGGAATCAACCGCCACGAGCGTGACTGAGGCCACAGTGCAATCGGCCGGCACGCGCGCATAAACCAAGTGAAACCCATGAACACAGTGATGATTTACCGTGACGGCGAAGCCATGCCCGCGATTCGGTTGATTGCTCATCCTCACGCCTGCCGGCTGTGGATGAAAGCAGTGTTGCTGCTAGCTATTGTGCTGATGGCGCTCGATGCACGAGCCGACGTGCCGTCGCCGGCATCGTTCGATAAAAACACCCTGCAGCAACGCGGTATCGATCCGGCGCTGGCGACGCTGTTGCTGGCGGCACCGAGCTTCCCCGCAGGGCGGCATCCGCTCACGTTGTCGGTCAATGGCCAGCGTCAGGGTCGGGTCGACGTCCGGTTCAATCGCGACGGGACGCTGTGCTTTGATCGCGACTTGCTCGACGCGGCGAACCTGGGTGTGCCTGAACAGTTGGTGGACGCACAACCTGCAAACGACACCCCGTGTCACGATGTGCTCGGCACCTGGCCGCAAACCGTCGTCGATCAGGACCCGGCCAATCTTGCCCTGTCATTGATCGTGCCCGGCGACGCACTGCGCCCGGTTCTTCGAGATGTGTCCGGCTATCAAACCGGCGGCATCGCCGGTCTGCTCAATTACGACGTAACCGGTCTGCACAGCCGATACGGCGATGATTCGAGTCGCTACGCCTCGGCCAGCACCGAGTTGGGTTTCAATGCCGGTGACTGGATCGTGCGCAGCCGACAGATTCAGACCAGGCAGGACGATATCTCCCGCACGACGCACATTGCGGCGTACGCCCAGCGCACATTCGCCAGCCAGGAAGCGGTGCTGCAGGCGGGCCAGATCAATCTCTACAACCCGGTGCTGGCCGGTGCGCAGATCACCGGCGTGCAAGTACTGAACGAACAGGCACTGCAGGTCGAAGGACAAAGCGCGGTCATCGAAGGCATTGCCAACAGTCAGGCGCAGGTCGAAATCCGCCAGAACGGCGCGTTGATCCACTCCACGGTGGTGCCCGCCGGACCGTTTGCGTTGACCAATGTACGTCGCCTCAACAGCCGCTCCGATGTGGAAGTCACGGTCAAGGAGGCTGATGGCAGCGAGCGCCGCTTCACCGTTCCTGCCGCGATGCTCGGCATCGGTTTACCGGCTCCGGGTTACTCGCTGGCGGCTGGCAGGGTGCGCAATACCGGCGACGAAGAAGGTGGCGATCCCTGGGTGATCAGTAGCGGCTGGAGCGGTGCACTCGGCGCACAAGCCCTGCTGAGCGTCGGCATTACCGGCGCCGATGAGTACCGCGCGGCGGGTGCCGGCATCGCGCTGTTACCCTCGCCTGCCACACAGATTCAAGCCACGTTGACAGGTGCCGACGCCAGCGGCCAACAAGCCGGTAAAGGGCTTCAGATCGACCTGAGCGCCTCGCACCTTTTGAGCGCGCAGTGGTCACTCAATACCGGCGGTTCTTACCGGACCCCGGGTTACCGGGAACTGGAAGACGCAGTGTTCGATAGCACCAGTGACCAGCGCAATTCCCGTTACCGCGACCAGCAAAGCGCTGCGCTGTCCTGGTCCCATCCCTGGCTCGGTGCATTCAGTGCCGGCTTCAGTCGTTCTGGCACGTTCGACGGTGACAGCAGCAGCCGCGCGCTCGCCTCCTGGGGGACCAACATCGGCGGTGTATCGATCTCGGCTACGGCTGAGTGGCAGGTCAGTGGCGCCAACCGCAGCGACGACAGCGTATATGTGAACCTGAGCATCCCGCTGGGCCAGAACCGCCGGGCACGCACCTGGGCGCGCAGCACGGGCGGCGAGTACCGCAGCGGCGTGGGCGTGAGTGAACAGATCAACGATCAACTGGCGTATCGGGTCGGCGTCGAGCACGACACACGAGACCGGCAGGTGCAATCGAGCGCGGGGGTTTCCTTGCTGCCGCGCTACACCCAACTGGACCTGAACTACACCCGTACCGATGCCGAGCGTGACAGTTATCAGATCGGTGCCCGGGGCGGGGCCGTGCTGCACGGCGGTGGCGTGACGCTGTCGCCCTATCAGGTGAGCGACACCTTCGCGCTGCTTTCGGTGGGCAATATGGGCGCGATCAAAGTGACGACGCCCAGCGGCCCGGTCTGGACCGACTGGCAAGGCCGGGCGGTGGTCCCGCAAGTGGTGGCCTACGGTCGCAGCGCGGTGGAAGTGGACACCAGAACCCTGCCGCGCAACGCCGACATCAACAATGGGCTGGCGGTGATTTCGGCCGGCCGCGGTGCCGTCGACAACGTTGAGTTTGGCATCACGATGACCCGTCGAGCCTTGCTCAAGGCCACCACCGCCAATGGCGCGCCGCTGCCGCGCGGGGCCACTGTGAACAACGCGGATGGCGAGTTCGTGACCCTGGTACAGGACGGCGGCCTGGTGTTTTTGCCCAATGTCCTCGACCGCCGCGCGCTGTGGGTCCGCGCACCGGGGATGGAGCGCTGCGAATTGCGCTTCGAACTGCCCGCCGACGCGGACACCAACGCGTACTACGAAACCGCCCCCGCCAAGTGCCGAGCCCTCTGAGGATGACTTCATGAATCTGTCTCGCTATCTGCTGCTGACTCTCACGCCCCTGGCACTGAGCGGATTCACGCCACTGGTCTTGGCGTCCAACGACGACTGTCAGTTCAACCTGAGCCAGCCGGTGCTCGATTACGGCTTGATGAACCGGGCGATCCGTCCCGACTCAGCACCGCAGCGACAGCTTGGTATGCGCCAGCTCAGCCTGACCTTGAGCTGCACGCAGCCCATCGACATGAGCCTGTTCTACCGGGCCATGGCGGCGACGGCCGAACGCTTTCACTTTGCCGAACGCGGCAGCTATCAAGTACGGATTCGCGATGCCGTACTCGACGGCCAGTCGGTGGAGATCGGCTTGATTGCCGGGGCCGGTCAGCCACCGAGCAAAACGGCATCGACCCTGATCTGGCGACCGGAACACGGGGTGGTGCCGGTGCAGGCCGGCGTGCCGGTACAGGGACGCAGTTTCTCGGCTCAGCTTGAGCTGACCGCCTGGGTTCAAGAGCAAGGCATGCAGGTGCGTGATGCGGTGACCTGGGAGGCTTCCGGGGCGTTCGACGCCATCGGTGCCGGACGCAGCCGCGAGGCGACCTTGCGCGCCCGTTTCGCCCCGGGAGCCTGCGAACCCATGCTGTCCAATGGCGGCGTGGTCGACTTTGGCACCCTGTCGAAAAATCAGCTCGACACCGAAAAGAGCACGCGCCTGCCACCCAAGTCCCTGACCTTGACAGTGGCTTGTGACGCGCCCACTTCATTCGCCCTGATCATGCAAGACAACCGCTCCGGCTCAGCCACGGTCACCAGCGACATTTTCTACGGCCTGGGAACCGACAGCCGCCAGAACCGGATCGGCCTGTATTCGCTCAACGTCGACCCGGCCGACGCCAGTGCCGATGGCTTCGCCCGCCTCTACCGAACTGACTCCACCACCGGCGGCGTGGCCTGGAGCACCGCCAGCGCCAACCCGATTCCCCTCGGTAAAACCAGTTACCTGGGCTTTACCGACAGCCCTGGCAGCAACGCCGGCCCGGTACTGATCCAGAACCTCAGCACCACCCTGACCGTCGATGCCGTCATCGCCCCCACCAACCACTTGGATCTGAGCAGCGCCATCGATCTCGATGGTGCCGGGACGATCGAGATTATTTACCTGTAACACCCAACCCGATCCTGCTGGATCCGGGGTGCATTTGGGCACCTCGAGCAGTCAGGACGATAACCATAGACGTGAGTAAAACATGATGAAAAAATACCTTGCAGCACTTTCCGCCACAGCACTTATCAGCGTTGCGCCTTATGCGCTGGCAGCGTCCACTGATTTGACCGTCACCGGCACCATCGTGCCGGGTGCTTGCACGCCGACCCTCTCCGACGGTGGCGTCGTTGATCATAAAAAGATTTCAGCGAAAGATCTGAATCCGGATCTCGTTACAAACCTGCCAATAAAGACGCTGCAATTGTCGATCAATTGCGATGCTGAGCAGCCGTTCAAACTACGCACCGTCGATAACCGGCCTGGCACGTCGATCATCAGCTACGCCTACGGTCTGGGTTTTATCAATGGTGATCAAAAGCTCGGTGGGTTTTACATAAGAATGGCCAATCCTCTGGCAAACGGCGTCCCGGTATTGACCCTGAGTTCTTACGATGGCGGTACAACGTGGAAGTATAACCAATGGATGGATCCTGATAGTGGCCTGCTCTCGGTCGGTTCAGTTAGCGACACCACCACCCCGATAGCCGTCAAGGACGTGACGATGGATCTTCAAGTACACACCAGAATCGCTCGCGCCGACGGCCTGGACCTGAGTGACGAAGCGGCTATCGACGGGTCGATCACCCTGGAAGTCGACTACCTGTAACGTAGCCGCCCTTGCCCGGAATCATTCTTCGGGCAAGGGTTGATTGCGCACCGTCGTGCAGCTAGACGGTGCCGTAAGTTGTCTAGTTGCCATTCAGACTTTTTCGCTGACCACCTGAACGTAAAGCGAACGCCCGGCGCCCAGCCCGGCAATGATCGCACCCAGGCCGATCACCCCGAAGATCCAACCCACGGCGCTCCAGCCGCCGGTCCAGTCGTGCACGATGCCGACCGCGAAAGGCCCCATGGACGCCAGGGTGTAGCCGAACCCCTGGGCCATGCTCGACAGGTTCGCCGCCACGTGGGAATCGCGCGAGCGCAACACGATCAGGGTCAATGCCAGGCTGAACGTGGCGCCCTGCCCCAGCCCCAGCACAATCGCCCATCCCCACAAGCCTTCGATCGGGGCGTACAGGCAACCGAACAAACCTGCCAGGGTCAGCGCCATGACGATCACGATCGCCAGGCGCTGGTCCTTGCCGCGAGTCGCCAGCCATGGCGCTGCAAGGGAGCTGATCAATTGAACGATCACCGACCCCGACAGCACCAGCCCGGCCTGGGTTGCGCTCAGGCCACGACCGATCAGGATCGACGGCAACCAGCCGAACACGATGTAGGCCAGGGACGATTGCAGGCCCATGTACAAGGTGACTTGCCAGGCCAACGGGTCGCGCAGCAATCCTCGCACGCGATAGGCAACGTTATGCGCGCCGTGTTTCTGCCCGGTTTGTGGCAGCCAGAAAATCGCCGCAATCAAGGCTGGAATTACCCAGAACCCGAGGCCCAGGCTCCAGCTTTTGTCGAAGTGTTCGCTCAGCGGCACCGTGGCGCCCGCGGCCATGGCCGCGCCCAGGCACAGGGCCATGGTGTAGACACCGGTCATGGTCCCGGCGTGTTTAGCGAAGTCGCGCTTGACGATGCCCGGCAGCAACACGCCGATCACGCCGATGCTCGCTCCGGCCAGCACACTGCCGGCAAACAGGCCGATCTCGCCAAAGGCGCTGCGCAGGATGATCCCGCCCGCCAGGGTCAGGAGAATGCCCAACACCACCCGCTCCGCGCCGAAACGCCGCGCCAGTACCGGTGCCAGCGGGGCGAATAAGCCAAGGCACAGTACCGGCAACGTGGTCAGCAACCCGGCCTGTGACGCCGACAACCCCAGGGTTTTCGACACCTCGCTCAGCATTGGCGCCATGCTCGACAACGCCGGGCGCAGGTTCAGCGCCACAAGGATCAGCCCCAGCAGCAACAACCACGGCCGAACCAGGATCGGCTGGGTTTGCTGGACCTGTTCGTCATCGGCCTCGGCGTCGATCAGCAGCTCTTCCAGCTCTGCCGTGCGCTTGGGTGAAGTGACATCGGTGTGCTGGCTGGACATGGCGTTCTCGGTTTCAAGGTTCATTGATCAACTGCCTCGACAGGGCTTTGGCCCGCTCCGGGTCGCGTTGCTCCACGGCGTCAAGCAGTTCGACGTGCAGGTCGAACACCTCCTGGCGCCGGGGCGTGATGTTCAGGCAATGGCGCAATTGTTCTCCGACAACACTGGAGAAATAGCGATACAGCTCACTGAGCGTCGGGTTGTGCGCGGCGTCCACCAGGCGCCGGTGGAACACCAGGTCACAGGCGATATAGGTGTCGAGATCGCCGTGATAGTGGGTACCGCTGACGCCCAGTGCCTCGCGCAAGGCCACCAGGTCTTCATCGGTGCGGCGCATGGCGGCCAGGCCAATGGCCTCGACTTCCAGGATGTGCCGGGTCTCGCGGGCCTGTTCGAGTGAGCAGCGCGACAGCGCCTTTAGGGTGTCCAGCGGATCGACCACCGCGCGCAGGTAACTGCCGTCTCCCTGACGGATCTCGATCAACCCGGAAAACGCCAGCACGCGCATGGCTTCGCGCACCGTGTTGCGGCTGATGCCCAGCTCTGCGGACAACTCGGGCTCGGTGGGCAAACGCTGACCGACCGCCCAGACGCCCTGGTTGATGCGCAAGCGCAACTGCTCCAAGGCCTGATCGACCAGGGAGCGCTTGATTAACGGAGAAGTATCTGACATGGGATTCATCCTTTCATCCAATCATAGGATGAATTTTCTGACATCTTAGTCAGCTTAACGCCAGAGAACAACCCTCCCCTCTGTAGGAGGTAGGAGCGAGCATGCTCCGGGCGGCGTTCCGACGATGGTCGTCAACGATAACGTTGGAAACCTGGCACCCCGCGGAGCACTCAGGTTTTTCGCGAGCATGCTCGCTCCTACTGGGATGGCAGGGATGGCAGGGACGGCAGGATTGGCAGGCGAAAAAAAACCCTTCACGGTTTGCCGTGAAGGGCCTTTTTTGATGCCCGTGTATCAGGCTTCGGTCTTGGCTGCCGCTGCTTTGGCAGCCGCGTCCTTGATCAGCGCCTGCAACGAACCATCAGCGGACATTTCAGTCATGATGTCGCTACCGCCAACCAGCTCGCCAGCTACCCACAATTGCGGGAAAGTTGGCCAGTTGGCGTATTTAGGCAGGTTGGCGCGGATTTCCGGGTTCTGCAGGATATCCACGTACGCAAATTTTTCGCCACACGCCATCACGGCCTGCGCGGCTTTCGCGGAGAAGCCGCACTGCGGGGCATTCGGCGAGCCTTTCATGTAAAGCAGAATGGTGTTGTTGGCAATCTGCTCTTTAATCGTTTCGATGATATCCATGGAGCACCTCGGCTGAACTTTCCGACTCATGGGTCGGCACGGTGGCGCATTGTAACGGAAAGCCGAGCGCCCTGCTCGGTCTCTCCGTCAGATGCGATCAGGCCGCTACCACGGTCACTGGTACACCGTTCAACGCCGCATTACCCGACAACTCGTCGAGCTGACACTCGTCGGTCAGGTCATTGGCGCTGGAACCCGGCTGACCACTGGCGATGCTCATTTGCACACCTGGCCGGGCATGGCCCCAACCGTGTGGAAGGCTGACCACACCTTTCATCATATCCAGGCTGGCCAACACTTCCACTTCGATCACCCCGACCCGCGAACTGACCCGCACCTTCTGCCCGTCGCTTAACTTGCGACTCGCCAGATCATCCGGGTGCATCAACAACTGATGACGCGGCTTGCCCTTCACCAGACGGTGATAGTTGTGCATCCATGAGTTATTGCTGCGCACATGTCGCCGACCGATCATCAACAACTCATCGCTGGTCGGCGCCTGCAATGTCGCGAAACGCGCCAGGTCGGCGAGGATCGCGGCGGGGGCAGCCTGGACTCGTTGATTGGCGGTTTTCAGGCGGGGCGCCAAGTTGGGTTTCAGTGCGCCCAGGTCAACCCCATGGGGATGATCGAACAGGGTTGCCAGCGACAGCTTGTGTGGCGACGCATCGCCGTACAATCCCATGCGCAAGCCGCGGTCGATCATCTGCGCCGGGGCGATGGTGGGCTTCAACTCCTTGCCGGTCTTCGCTGCAAACGCCTGGGCCAACCCGACGAAAATCTCCCAGTCGTGCAATGCACCCTCGGGCTTGGGCAGGATGGCGCGGTTGAAGCGGCTGACGTTGCGCACCGCAAACATATTGAAGGTGGTGTCGTAATGATCGTTTTCCAGCGCAGAAGTAGACGGCAGGATCAGGTCGGCATAACGCGTGGTTTCATTGATGTACAGGTCGACACTGACCATGAACTCCAGGCCGTCCAGCGCCTGCTCCAGCTGGCGTCCATTGGGCGTGGACAGCACCGGGTTGCCCGCCACGGTGATCAATGCACGGACCTGCCCTTCGCCTTCGGTGAGCATCTCTTCGGCCAGCGCCGAGACCGGCAGTTCGCCACCGTACTCCGGGCGCCCGGACACCCGACTCTGCCACACATTGAAGTGCCCACCCGACGTCGAAGCCACCAGGTCCACCGCCGGTTCCGTGCACAAGGCACCGCCGACGCGGTCGAGGTTGCCGGTAACCAGGTTGATCAACTGCACCAGCCAATGGCACAGGGTGCCGAATGCCTGGGTCGAGACGCCCATGCGGCCGTAGCAAACCGCCGTGGGTGCGGCGGCAAAATCCCGTGCCAATTGGCGGATCTGCTCCGCCGGCACCGCACACAATGGACTCATGACGTCGGCGGAGAAACCGGTCACGGCTTCGCGCACCTGGTCCAGACCGTCCACTGGCAAATGACTGTCGCGGGTCAGGCCTTCGGCGAACAGGGTATGCAGCAGACCGAACAGCAGCGCCGCATCGCCACCGGGGCGCACGAACAGATGCTGGTCGGCGATTGCCGCCGTTTCGCTGCGACGCGGATCGACCACCACGACCTTGCCGCCTCGGGCCTGGATCGCCTTCAAGCGTTTTTCCACGTCGGGCACGGTCATGATGCTGCCGTTGGAGGCCAGCGGGTTGCCGCCCAGGATCAACATGAAGTCGGTGTGGTCGATGTCCGGTATCGGCAGCAGCAAACCGTGGCCATACATCAAGTGACTGGTCAGGTGATGGGGCAACTGGTCGACCGACGTCGCGGAATACCGGTTACGGGTTTTCAGCAAGCCAAGGAAGTAATTGCTGTGGGTCATCAGCCCATAATTGTGCACGCTGGGGTTGCCTTGATAGACCGCCACCGCGTTCTGCCCGTGGCGCTCCTGAATCGCAGCCAGGCGTTCGGCGACCAGGTTGAAGGCGTCGTCCCATTCGATGGGTTGCCACTCGCTGCCCACCCGTCGCATTGGCTGATGCAGGCGATCCGGATCGTTCTGAATGTCTTGCAAGGCAACCGCTTTGGGGCAGATGTGCCCACGGCTGAAGCTGTCCTGGGGGTCGCCCTTGATCGAGGTGATCTGCAGGCTGCCATCGAGCTCGGTGGTTTCGATGGTCAGCCCGCAAATGGCTTCACACAAATGGCACGCACGGTGATGGAGAGTCTTGGTCATGGCCAGTCTCTGTCTTGTTCGGGGCGGGCAATAACGACCGCGGAAACAAAACTATGGTGCCTGCCCCTCCACCGCGCCAGCGACGTTCATCTTGTGAATCGGTGGTTATCAGGCCTGCCGATAACCGCAAGCCATCAGCTGGACGGCAACCTCGGCGGCGCCTGCAACTGGATTTCCTGGAGGGTTTCGACCGGCCCTTGGGCTGCGTGCACACCGGTCAGCTCGCCAATCAGGCGCCAGTGTTCGTCAAGCCCGGCACTGATGGTGACCATGCGATCGATCATGCGCCGTCCTGCGTCGCGTGTGACCTGGTCGTCGCTGCGCAGCAGTTCGAAAGACATCGATGTCATGGAGGCGGTCAGGTGAGTCAGGGAGCGTGCCGTGAGGCCGAGCAATTCCATAAGCTGCTGTTCTTTCGATTCCATCGCTGAGCTTCCTGCGTCACTCGTGAATTAGTTATAACCCAGCACTTTGCATTCGCAAGTATTTCAGATCGGCTGCGCCCGGCACCAAGGTCACGAACCACCGGCCGAAAACCGACTGTCTGTTCGCCATCCCCGCCCCTCTGGATTGCCAAGTTCCAAGGCCCCGGTGTACAAATGACTGGCTGCAGTCAGGAAACAGGCTTCAAAAGCGCTATTGCGGTCCACCGATAGCCCCTCTGAAATCCCCTAAAAACCGTAGCCCTATTGGTAAGACGCGACATTTAATTATAAGATCGCGCCTTCCCCTATTTCGTCGCCCCGTGCGGCTTACGCCGCAGGTCTCGCCCGTTGTTCCGTTAAACAAGGCTTTGAGCATCTGCGGTTTGTAGCAAAAAGGTAGTCAATGATGAGCGCAAGGCACTTTCTCTCCCTGATGGATTGCACGCCCCAAGAGCTGGTCAGCGTGATCCGTCGAGGCGTTGAGCTCAAAGACCTGCGTAACCGCGGTGTACTGTTCGAGCCTTTGAAAAACCGCGTGCTCGGGATGATTTTCGAAAAGTCCTCGACCCGCACCCGAATTTCGTTCGAAGCCGGCATGATCCAGCTCGGTGGCCAGGCGATCTTCCTGTCGCCGCGCGACACCCAACTGGGCCGTGGCGAACCGATCGGCGACTGCGCGATCGTCATGTCGAGCATGCTCGACGCCGTGATGATCCGCACCTTTGCCCACAGCAACTTGACCGAATTCGCCGCCAACTCCCGTGTGCCGGTGATCAACGGCCTGTCCGACGACCTGCACCCGTGCCAGTTGCTGGCCGACATGCAGACGTTCCTCGAGCACCGTGGCTCCATCCAGGGCAAGACCGTTGCCTGGATCGGTGACGGCAACAACATGTGCAACAGTTATATAGAAGCGGCGATCCAGTTCGACTTCCAGTTGCGCATCGCCTGCCCGGAAGGTTACGAACCCAATCCCGAATTCGTGGCCAAGGCCGGCGATCGGGTGACCATCGTTCGTGATCCCCAGGACGCCGTGCGCGGTGCGCATCTGGTGAGCACTGACGTCTGGACCTCCATGGGCCAGGAAGAAGAAACTGCCAAGCGCCTGCAGCTGTTTGCTCCATACCAGGTCAACCGTGCCCTGCTCGACCTGGCCGCCCCGGACGTACTGTTCATGCATTGCTTGCCGGCCCACCGCGGCGAAGAGATCAGCCTCGACCTGCTCGACGACCCGCGCTCGGTGGCATGGGACCAGGCTGAAAACCGGCTTCACGCACAAAAGGCCCTGCTCGAGTTTCTGGTCGAAGCGGCGTACCACCACGCATGAGCCAGCCATTACTGCTTAACCTGCGCAACCTCGCCTGCGGCTATCAAGACCAGCGCGTGGTGCAAAACCTCAACCTGCATTTGAACGCCGGTGACATCGGCTGCCTGCTGGGCTCCTCGGGCTGCGGCAAGACCACCACCCTGCGCGCCATCGCCGGCTTCGAACCGGTGCACGAAGGTGACATCCAGCTGGCTGGCGAGACCATCTCCAGTGCCGGTTTCACCCTCGCACCCGAGAAACGTCGCATCGGCATGGTGTTCCAGGACTACGCCCTGTTTCCGCATTTGAGCGTGGCTGACAACATCGCCTTCGGCATTCGCAAACATCCGAACAAGGATCGCGTCACCGAAGAGTTGCTCGAACTGGTCAACCTGAAAAACCTCGGCAAGCGTTACCCCCACGAGCTCTCCGGTGGCCAGCAGCAACGGGTCGCCCTGGCTCGCGCCCTGGCGCCAGAACCGCAATTGCTGCTGCTGGACGAACCGTTCTCCAACCTCGACGGAGAATTGCGCCGCAAACTCAGCCACGAGGTGCGCGACATCCTCAAGGCCCGTGGCACCAGCGCGATCCTGGTCACCCACGACCAGGAAGAGGCCTTCGCGGTCAGCGATCACGTCGGCGTGTTCAAGGAAGGCCGGCTTGAGCAATGGGATACGCCCTACAACCTCTATCACGAACCACTGACACCCTATGTGGCCAGCTTCATCGGCCAGGGTTACTTCATTCGCGGCCAGTTGAGCAGCCCGGAGTCGGTGCAGACGGAACTCGGTGAATTGCGCGGCAACCGCGCCTACACCTGGCCGGTCGGCGGTGCGGTGGATGTATTGCTGCGTCCGGACGATATCGTCTATGCGCCAGACAGTGCATTGAAGGCGCGGATCGTCGGCAAGTCTTTCCAGGGTGCCTCGACGCTTTACCGCCTGCAAATGCTGACCGGCGCACAACTGGAATCGATTTTCCCGAGCCACGTCGATCATCAGATCGGCGCAGAAGTCGGCATTCGTGTGGCGGCGGAACACCTGGTGCTGTTCCAGGCCTCCGGCAGCATGGCGGCGCAGATTCCAACCGTTGATTCAGGCGTGCGGCGCCACAGCACCG
Organism: Pseudomonas sp. EB271-G4-1; assembly: GCF_058791355.1. Taxonomy (NCBI): domain Bacteria; kingdom Pseudomonadati; phylum Pseudomonadota; class Gammaproteobacteria; order Pseudomonadales; family Pseudomonadaceae; genus Pseudomonas; species Pseudomonas sp. EB271-G4-1. The sequence goes on along the minus strand of NZ_JBYTEO010000015.1, from coordinate 97,846 downwards.
CGCACTGATCAACAGCAAAAGATCGCAGCCTGCGGCAGCTCCTACATTGGAATGCGCTCCCTGTAGGAGCTGCCGCAGGCTGCGATCTTTTCGTTTTCAACCCAAGTTCAAGCTCGGCCTATATCGGCGAATGTTGCCTGGGTGTGCTCCGCCAGCACCGCCGGTGCCAGTTCGACCTCCAACCCCCGCCGTCCCGCACTCACAAAAATGCTCGCCAACGGCTGCGCCGAACTGTCGATAAAGGTCCGCAAGCGCTTCTTCTGTCCCAGCGGGCTGATACCGCCCAGTAGATAACCGGTGGAGCGTTGCGCCGCCGCAGGGTCGGCCATTTCGACCTTCTTCACCTTGGCCGCATGGGCCAGGCCCTTCAAGTCCAGGCTTCCGCCGACGGGCACCACCGCAACCAGCAATTCGCCTTTCTCACTGGCCGCCAGCAAGGTCTTGAACACTTGCGCCGGGTCCAGTCCGAGCTTCTCCGCCGCTTCCAGCCCATAGGAAGCGGCCTTCGGGTCATGTTCATAACTGTGCACACGGTGTTCGGCGCGAACCTTTTTCAGCAAATCCAATGCGGGTGTCATGACAGCTCCAGACTGGGTGGCGGTAGAAAATCCTGGGCCGGATTCTAAGACATTGACCCACAAAAGGCTCTATCGCGGCACTGCCTTAAAAAAGCCCACGTGATTTTGCACACTCACCGACGCGATCATTCACAGAACTAATAGATTATTTGTGACCGACGGTTCACTTTCGACCTTTGACATCAGCGTTTCTTGTCTATATTTTTTCGTTTCTGAAACTGTATGAAATGTCTTACCGCAGTACCCAGCTGTAAAACGGGAACAGGATGGGGATCCTGCCTCAATGAAGAACGCGCTTCGACCATGATGAAATGAAAGCGCCAGACAAGAAAAAAAATGAGGTTTCAATGACAACTGCTTTACAACAACCGTCGCTGTCGAGCCAATGCATGGCCGAGTTCCTGGGGACTGCGCTGCTGATCTTCTTTGGTACGGGCTGCGTTGCCGCGCTCAAGGTCGCGGGTGCCAGCTTTGGCCTCTGGGAAATCAGCGTTATCTGGGGTGTCGGGGTGAGCATGGCGATCTACTTGACCGCCGGGGTTTCCGGCGCTCACCTGAACCCTGCCGTCAGTATCGCATTGAGCATTTTTACCGACTTCGAAAAGCGCAAACTGCCTTTCTACATCGTCGCCCAGGTGGCTGGCGCCTTTTGCGGCGCGTTACTGGTGTACACGCTGTACAGCAATCTATTCTTCGATTTCGAACAAACTCACCAAATGGTTCGCGGCAGTGCGGCCAGCCTCGAATTGGCGTCGGTGTTCTCCACCTTCCCCAATCCAGGCTTATCCACGGCCCAGGCGTTCCTCGTCGAAGTGATCATCACCGCCATCCTGATGGGCGTGATCATGTCGCTGACCGACGATAACAATGGCCTGCCCAACGGCCCGCTGGCGCCGATACTGATCGGCCTGCTGATTGCGGTGATTGGCAGTTCCATGGGCCCGCTGACCGGTTTTGCGATGAACCCGGCACGGGACTTCGGTCCTAAACTGATGACTTTCTTCGCTGGCTGGGGTGAAATTTCCTTCACTGGCGGCCGCGATATCCCGTACTTCCTGATTCCGGTTTTTGCGCCGATTGTCGGTGCCTGCCTGGGTGCTGCCGCCTACCGCGGCTTGATTGCCCGTCACTTGCCTGGCGCCGCGCCTGCTACACAGGATGCAACACCGGCCATTGACGGCAAGCCCAGAATTTCCTGATAGCGTTGGCGCGCGAACCTGCCCGTTTACTCGCGCGCCAGACCTCACTTCCCTTTTTCGTCCAAGGCAATCGACATGACCGACACTCAGAACAAGAATTACATCATTGCCCTCGATCAGGGTACGACCAGCTCGCGCGCGATCATTTTCGACCGCGACGCCAACGTGGTCTGCACCGCACAGCGCGAGTTCGCGCAGCATTATCCGCAAGCCGGCTGGGTCGAACACGATCCGATGGAAATCTTCGCCACCCAAAGCGCGGTGATGGTCGAGGCCCTGGCGCAAGCTGGCCTGCATCACGATCAGGTTGCAGCCATCGGCATCACCAACCAGCGTGAAACCACGGTGGTCTGGGACAAGAATACCGGCCGCCCGATCTACAACGCGATCGTCTGGCAATGTCGGCGCAGTACCGAAATCTGCCAACAGCTCAAGCGCGATGGCCATGAGCAATACATCAGCGAAACCACAGGACTGGTTACCGATCCGTACTTTTCCGGCACCAAGCTCAAGTGGATTCTCGACAACGTCGAGGGCAGCCGCGAGCGCGCGCGCAACGGTGAGCTGCTGTTCGGCACCGTGGACAGCTGGCTGATCTGGAAATTTACCGGCGGCAAGGTGCACGTCACTGACTACACCAACGCCTCGCGCACGATGCTCTTCAACATCCATACCCTGGAGTGGGATGCGAAGATGCTGGAGTTGCTGGACATCCCCCGGGAAATGTTGCCGCACGTGAAGTCCTCTTCGGAAATTTACGGCCACACCAAAAGCGGCATCGCCATCGGTGGTATCGCTGGCGACCAGCAGGCCGCCCTGTTCGGGCAGATGTGCGTCGAATCCGGCCAAGCGAAAAACACCTACGGCACCGGTTGCTTCCTGCTGATGAACACCGGTGACAAAGCCGTGAAATCCAACCACGGCATGCTCACCACCATCGCTTGCGGCCCACGCGGCGAAGTCGCCTATGCGCTGGAAGGGGCAGTGTTCAACGGCGGCTCCACCGTCCAGTGGCTGCGCGATGAGTTGAAGGTCATCAACGACGCCCACGACACCGAATACTTCGCCAACAAGGTCAAGGACAGCAACGGCGTGTACCTGGTGCCAGCCTTCACCGGCCTCGGCGCGCCGTACTGGGACCCTTACGCCCGTGGGGCGCTGTTCGGCCTGACCCGTGGCGTGCGCGTCGACCACATCATTCGCGCCGCGCTGGAATCGATTGCCTATCAGACCCGCGACGTCCTCGACGCCATGCAGCAGGATGCCGGCGAACGCCTCAAGGCCCTTCGCGTTGACGGCGGTGCAGTGGCGAACAACTTCCTGATGCAGTTCCAGGCCGACATTCTCGGCACCCAGGTCGAGCGTCCGCAGATGCGCGAAACCACGGCCTTGGGCGCCGCCTACCTGGCGGGACTGGCCTGTGGCTTCTGGGGCAGCCTGGACGAGTTGCGCGGCAAGGCTGTTATCGAGCGCCAGTTCGAACCGACCCTGGATGAAGCGGCGAAGGAAAAACTCTACGCCGGCTGGAAAAAAGCCGTCAGCCGCACACGCGATTGGGAGCCTCACGAAGGGGCTGAATAAGCCAGGCTGTAAGGCTCGTATCGGGATGTAACTGGTAGGGAGCAGATTCCTGCGGCATCATGGGCAAATTTTGCACGGCAGCCCAAAGGACGCCCCATGAATCTGCCTCCCCGTCAGCAGCAAATCCTCGAACTGGTTCGCGAACGCGGTTATGTGAGCATCGAGGAAATGGCCACGCTGTTCGTTGTTACCCCGCAGACCATCCGCCGCGACATCAATCAGCTGGCGGAAGCCAATCTGTTGCGCCGCTACCACGGTGGCGCGGCTTACGATTCCAGTGTTGAAAACACTGCCTACGCCATGCGCGCCGATCAGATGCGCGACGAGAAACAGCGCATCGGCGAAGCCATTGCCGCACAGATCCCCGACCACGCTTCGCTGTTCATTAATATCGGTACGACCACTGAGTCGATTGCCCGCGCCCTGCTCAATCACAATCACCTGAAGATCATCACCAATAACCTGCACGTGGCCTCGATGCTCAGCGCCAAGGACGACTTCGACGTCCTGCTGACCGGAGGCAATGTGCGGCGAGACGGTGGCGTGGTCGGCCAGGCCAGCGTCGACTTCATCAACCAGTTCAAGGTCGACTTTGCCTTGGTCGGCATCAGCGGCATCGATGAAGATGGCAGCCTGCTGGATTTCGATTATCAGGAAGTGCGGGTATCCCAGGCGATCATCGCCAACGCGCGCAAAGTGATTCTCGCCGCCGACTCCAGCAAATTCGGGCGCAACGCCATGATCCGCCTGGGGCCCATCAGCCTGATCGATTGCCTGGTGACCGACCAGCAGCCGGTGCCGGCGCTGACGCAGTTGTTGAATCAACACAAGATTCGCCTCGAAGTCGTTTAACCCCTGCGCCTGTGGTGAGGGGATTTATCCCCACTCGGCTGCATAGCAGTCGCAAATCCTTCGCACCCGGTGTACCAGGTACACCGTGGGTGCAGGCTTCAGGGCCGCTGCGCAGCCCAACGGGGATAAATCCCCTCGCCACAAGCCCTCGCCTGTCTTATTAAAATGTTCGAATATTTTCCTTTAACCGCCCTTCGATGAGTTTTTTCAATCGAAGTCGACTGGCTGTGCGTGTCTTTATGGGCTAAGATTTTCGCAAATGAACATTAATGTTCGAATTCAAATACAAAAAATCAAAGAATTCCGAGGCCTTAGCCGATGCCCACTTCTATTTCACCTACGCCTCCTCTCGCCGAGGTCTACGATATCGCCGTCATTGGTGGCGGGATCAATGGCGCAGGGATCGCGGCAGACGCCGCGGGCCGCGGGCTCTCGGTGTTCCTTTGCGAAAAGGATGACCTGGCCAGCCACACCTCATCGGCCAGCAGCAAGCTGATCCACGGCGGCCTGCGTTACCTTGAACATTACGAATTCCGCCTGGTGCGCGAAGCCCTGGCCGAGCGCGAAGTGCTGCTGGCCAAGGCCCCGCACATCGTCAAGCCAATGCGTTTCGTACTCCCGCATCGCCCGCACCTGCGTCCGGCCTGGATGATCCGCGCTGGCCTGTTCCTCTATGACAACCTGGGTAAACGGGAAAAGCTGGCCGGTTCCAAAAGCCTGAAGTTCGGTCCCGACAGCGCGCTGAAAAGTGAAATCACCAAAGGCTTCGAGTATTCCGACTGCTGGGTCGACGATGCGCGCCTGGTGGTATTGAATGCCATGGCCGCCCGGGAAAAAGGCGCACACGTCCACACCCAGACCCGCTGCGTCAGCGCGCGTCGCACCAAAGGCCTCTGGCACCTGCACCTGGAGCGCGCCGATGGCAGCTTGTTTTCGATCCGTGCCAAGGCGCTGGTGAACGCAGCCGGTCCCTGGGTCGCCAAGTTCATTCGTGACGACCTGAAAATGGAATCGCCATACGGCATCCGCCTGATCCAGGGCAGCCACCTGATCGTACCGAAGCTGTACGAAGGCGATCACGCGCACATCCTGCAAAACGAAGATCAGCGCATTGTCTTCACCATTCCATACCTCAATCACTTCACCCTGATCGGCACCACCGACCGCGAGTACACCGGTGATCCGGCAAAAGTGGCGATTACCGAGGCCGAAACCGATTACCTGCTGCAAGTGGTCAACGCCCACTTCAAAAAACAGATCGGCCGTGGCGATATCCTGCACAGCTACTCCGGCGTTCGTCCGCTGTGCAACGACGAGTCCGACAACCCATCGGCCGTCACCCGCGACTACACCCTGGCGCTGTCGGGCAGTGGCGAGGAAGCGCCCCTGCTGTCGGTATTCGGCGGAAAACTGACCACCTATCGCAAGCTGGCCGAATCGGCGCTGGCGCAACTGGCGTCGCACTTCCCGCACATCTTGCCAAGCTGGACCGCCAACGCCCCCCTGCCGGGCGGCGAAGACATGAGCACACCGCAGGCGCTGAGCGCGCAGATCCGTGACAAGTTCGACTGGATCCCCAGCGAAATCTCGCGCCGTTGGGCCACCACCTACGGCAGTCGCACCTGGCGCATGCTCGAAGGCGTACAGAACCTCAACGACATGGGCGAACACATTGGCGGCGGTCTCTACACCCGCGAAGTCGATTACCTGTGCAGCGAAGAGTGGGTGACCAGCGCCCACGACGTTCTGTGGCGGCGCAGCAAACTCGGCTTGTTCACCACCCCCGAACAACAGCAAAGGCTCGCCGATTACTTGAGCAAGGTCGAGCAGAACCGCAGCAAGATCGAAGCAGCCTGACGGATTGCTTGAATAGAGCAGCAGATCAAAAGATCGCAGCCTGCGGCAGCTCCTACAGAGCGAGTTGCCGCAGGCTGCGATCTTTTTGCATTCGGTTTTCCGAACGCGACTGGGTGGTCAATTCGGTTAACCGGATTTCCCTTACCTAAAAAAACCTCAATAAATATTTAATCTCCTTATAAATCAATGTATTGAACCATCGAGCCTGGCCTGGCACGAGTCATGCTCTACACTCTTGGACGAATGTTTGTTGTACCGACGCTCCAGGAGCCGTCGGGCATTCGAAGCACAAAAGGGCCGACGAACTGGCTCCATAAAAAAAACAATGTCGAGGAAAATTTGATGCGCATCGTTCCCCATATCCTGGGCGCAGCCATTGCTGCCGCTCTGATCAGCACGCCAGTTTTCGCCGCCGAACTCACCGGCACCCTGAAAAAGATCAAAGAGTCCGGTGTCATCACCCTCGGGCATCGTGACGCTTCCATCCCGTTCTCCTATATTGCGGACGCTTCCGGCAAACCGGTCGGCTACTCCCACGACATCCAGCTCAAAGTCGTCGAAGCGCTGAAAAAAGAACTGGATCTGCCGAACCTGCAGGTCAAGTACAACCTCGTCACCTCGCAAACCCGTATCCCGCTGGTGCAGAACGGCACCGTGGACCTGGAATGCGGTTCGACCACCAACAACGTCGAGCGCCAGCAACAAGTCGACTTCTCCGTCGGCATCTTCGAAATCGGTACTCGCCTGCTGTCCAAGGCAGACTCCAAGTACAAGGATTTCCCGGACCTGGCCGGCAAGAACGTCGTGACCACCGCCGGCACCACGTCCGAGCGCATCCTCAAGGCGATGAACGCCGACAAGCAGATGGGCATGAACGTCATCTCCGCCAAAGACCACGGCGAGTCCTTCCAGATGCTGGAAACCGGTCGCGCCGTTGCATTCATGATGGACGACGCCCTGCTGGCCGGTGAAGCGGCCAAGGCCAAGAAAGCCAGTGACTGGGCCGTGACCGGTACGCCACAGTCCTACGAAATCTACGGCTGCATGGTGCGCAAAGGCGACGAGCCGTTCAAAAAGGCCGTGGATGACGCCATCAAGGCCACCTACGCATCGGGCGAGATCAACAAGATCTACGAGAAATGGTTCATGCAGCCAATCCCGCCAAAAGGCCTGAACCTGAACTTCCCGATGAGCGACGAGCTCAAGGCCCTGATCGCCAATCCGACCGATAAAGCGGCTGACGACAAGAAATCCTGATTTCTGACTAACCTTATCTCCTGAGAGGGCCACTGCCCTCTCGGGAGGTTGTCACTCCCTGCTGGCATTTCTGGAAACACTCGAACTGGTGGCTGTCGAGCCGGTGGCGTGTGCCCGAGCATCACGTTCGGGCGGGAACGGAGCTTCCCCCAAGCGGGTACATCGATTGATCTCAAGGGGAGACCCTAATGAATTACAACTGGGACTGGGGCGTGTTCTTCAAGTCCACTGGCGTTGGCAGCGAGACGTATCTCGACTGGTACATCGCCGGCCTGGGCTGGACTATCGGCATTGCCATCGCGGCCTGGATCATTGCCCTGACACTGGGTTCGATCCTGGGTGTCATGCGTACCGTGCCGAACCGCATCGTATCGGGCATCGCCACCTGCTACGTCGAACTCTTCCGTAATGTGCCGCTGCTGGTTCAGCTGTTCATCTGGTACTTCCTGGTACCCGACCTGCTGCCTGCCGACCTGCAAGAGTGGTACAAGCAGGACCTGAACCCGACCACCTCGGCATTCCTCAGCGTTGTCGTGTGCCTGGGCCTGTTCACCACCGCCCGCGTTTGCGAACAGGTGCGCACCGGTATCCAGGCGCTGCCCCGCGGCCAGGAGTCTGCAGCCCGCGCCATGGGCTTCAAGTTGCCGCAGATCTACTGGAACGTACTGCTGCCCCAGGCGTATCGGATCATCATTCCACCGCTCACCTCGGAATTCCTCAACGTCTTCAAGAACACCTCCGTGGCCTCGCTGATCGGTTTGATGGAGCTGCTGGCGCAAACCAAACAGACTGCGGAGTTTTCCGCGAACCTGTTCGAAGCCTTCACCCTGGCCACGCTGATCTATTTCACCCTGAACATGAGCCTGATGTTGCTGATGCGCCTGGTCGAGAAGAAAGTCGCCGTACCGGGCCTGATTTCCGTAGGGGGTAAATGATGGAATTCGACTTCTCGGGCATCATCCCGTCCCTGCCGGGCCTGTGGAACGGCATGGTCATGACCCTCAAGCTGATGGCCATGGGCGTGATCGGCGGGATCATCCTCGGTACCATCCTGGCGCTGTGCCGTCTGTCGCACAACAAATTGCTGTCGAACCTGGCCGGCGCGTACGTCAACTACTTCCGCTCGATCCCGTTGCTGCTGGTGATCACCTGGTTCTACCTGGCGGTGCCGTTCGTGCTGCGCTGGATCACTGGCGAAGACACGCCGATCGGTGCGTTCACCTCCTGCATCGTGGCGTTCATGATGTTCGAAGCGGCGTACTTCTGCGAAATCGTCCGTGCTGGCGTGCAGTCGATTCCCAAGGGCCAGATGGGGGCTGCCAAGGCACTGGGCATGACTTACGGCCAGATGATGCGCCTGATCATCCTGCCCCAGGCGTTCCGCAAGATGACCCCCCTGTTGCTGCAACAGAGCATCATCCTGTTCCAGGACACCTCGCTGGTGTACGCCGTCGGTCTGGTGGACTTCCTCAATGCCTCGCGCGCCAGTGGCGACATCATTGGCCGCTCCAATGAGTTCCTGATTTTCGCGGGTCTCGTGTACTTCATCATCAGCTTTTCCGCCTCGCTGCTGGTCAAGCGTCTGCAAAAAAGGTTCGCCGTATGATCTCTATCAAAAGCATCAACAAGTGGTATGGGGACTTCCAGGTACTGACTGATTGCAGCACCGAGGTCAAGAAAGGCGAAGTGATCGTGGTATGCGGGCCGTCCGGTTCCGGCAAGTCGACCCTGATCAAGTGCGTCAACGCCCTGGAACCGTTCCAGAAAGGCGACATCGTGGTTGACGGCACCTCCATCGCCGACCCGAAGACCAACCTGCCGAAACTGCGTTCGCGCGTGGGCATGGTGTTCCAGCATTTCGAACTGTTCCCGCACCTGACCATCACTGAAAACCTGACCATCGCGCAGATCAAGGTGCTGGGCCGCAGCAAGGAAGAGGCCACCAAGAAAGGCCTGCAACTGCTTGAACGTGTTGGCCTCTCGGCTCACGCCCACAAGCACCCGGGACAACTCTCCGGTGGCCAGCAGCAGCGTGTGGCGATTGCCCGCGCGCTGGCGATGGACCCGATCGTCATGCTGTTCGACGAACCGACCTCGGCGCTGGACCCGGAAATGGTCAACGAAGTGCTGGACGTGATGGTGCAACTGGCCCACGAAGGCATGACCATGATGTGCGTAACCCACGAAATGGGTTTCGCCCGTAAAGTGGCCGACCGGGTGATCTTCATGGACCAGGGCAAGATCATCGAAGACTGCAAGAAAGAGGAGTTCTTCGGCGACATCAGCCACCGCGCCGAGCGTACGCAGCACTTCCTCAACAAGATCCTGCAACACTAACAGCAACACGGCCGCCCCTCTGTAGGAGCGAGCATGCTCGCGATGACCTCAAAGACACCGCGTACATCCAGGATGAACGCGTCTTCGTTGACGACCATCGCGAGCATGCTCGCTCCTACAGGAGGCCGACGCTGGTTGACCCAAGGCATCTGTGATGAAATGCGACCCCAATCTCTATCGCGCCGCGTCGCCATCACTCGCCGTGAAACCTCGCCTGATTCGCCATCTGTTCCTGCCGCCGCTGATCATCGCCCTGATGATCGGACTGGGTTATATCGGCTTCTGGACCAGTGAACACTACGGAATCCGCAGCCTCGGCGAAAATGGCCAGCGCCAGCTGGAACTGCACGCCCGCGCTGTCGAGAGCGAGATCAGCAAATACACTTACCTACCCAGCCTGCTGGAACTCGAAACCAGTGTTTCGAAGCTGCTGGCCGACCCGACGCCGGAGCACCGGCAGACCGTCAATGATTACCTAGAAGGCCTGAACCGGCGCAGCCGCAGCCGGGCCATCTACGTGATGGACACCACCGGCCGCGTCATGGCCACCAGCAACTGGCGCGATGTCGACAGTTACCTGGGTGAAGACCTGTCTTTCCGTGCCTATTTCCAGAACGCCGTGCGTGGCCAGCCCGGACGCTTCTATGGCATTGGCAGCACCAACGGCGAACCCGGTTACTACTTGGCCCATGGCCTGGAAGAACACGGCAAGATCATCGGCGTCGCGGTGGTCAAGGTCCGCCTCGAGGCCATGGAGGAGCGTTGGCAACGCGCGCGCCTTGAAGCCTTCGTCAGCGACGAGAACGGCATCATCATTCTCTCCAGTGACCCCGCTCGACGCCTGAAATCGGTGGTGCCGCTGAGCGAAGAAACCAAGGAAAAGCTCGCCCGCAGTCTCCAGTACTACTGGTTCCCACTGAACGAATTGCAACCGTTGGCCCGGGAAACCCTGTCCGAGGGCGTGGAGAAACTCACCTTCCCCGCCAATAGCGAACTGGTTTCCGATGACGAAAACATCAGCTACCTGTCACAAACTCGTCCCCTGAGCGATACACCGTGGAATTTCACCCTGCTCACGCCACTGCAGGATCTGCGCCGCGAAGCGGTCAACCAAGGGATTCTGGTGGCCGTGGCCTTTGCCCTTGTGGCGTTCCTGCTGATCGCCTGGAACGAGCGGCGCAAAGTGATCGCCACCCGTCTCGCTGCCCGAGAAGCCTTGCAGGAAGCCAACAACCAATTGGAGCGTCGGATTACCGAACGCACCACCGACCTGCGCGCCAGCAACGAGCGGCTCAAGGGGCAGATCCGCGAGCGTCGTCACGCCGAAGAGACGCTGCGCCGTGCCCAGGACGAACTGGTGCAGGCCGGGAAACTCGCCGCGATTGGCCAGATGTCCACCAGCATCGCCCACGAATTGAACCAGCCGTTGGCGGCGCTGCGCACCTTGTCCGGCAACACCGTGCGGTTTCTCGAGCGCGGTCAACTGGATGTGGCCAGCACCAACCTCAAGACCATCAACGAATTGATCGACCGCATGGGCCGGATCACCGCCAGCCTGCGCTCCTTCGCCCGGCGCGGTGACGACAAGGGCCAGGCTTGTCTTGGCAAAGCCGTGGACGCCGCCTTGCAATTGCTCGGCGGGCGTGTGGAAAACGCCCATCTGCAGGTGCATCGCCACTTCGACGATGTGCAAATGCAGATCGATCAGACGCGCCTGGAGCAGATCCTGGTCAACCTGGTTGGCAACGCCCTGGACGCCATGCAGGCGCAGCCGCAGCCCGAATTGTGGCTTGAAGGCGAAGCACTGGAGGGTAAATATCGGCTGCGTGTACGGGACAATGGCCACGGCATCGATGCCGAAGCGCGCAAACACCTGTTCGAACCATTTTTCACCACCAAGCCCGGCGAACAAGGCCTGGGCCTAGGCCTGACCCTTTCCGCGAGCCTGGCCGCTGCCACTGGCGGTCACCTGGGTGTCGAACACCCGGCCAGCGGTGGTACTGCTTTCGTCCTCAGTTTACCGTTGGTAAGCCCCACTTCCGCTGAGCCAATATGAACAACGACCTTATTGTATTGATCGTCGAAGACGACCCCCATGTTTTGCTCGGCTGCCAGCAGGCACTGACCCTGGAAGATATTCCCTGCATCGGTGTCGGCAGTGCCGAGGAAGCCCTGGAGCGGGTGGGCGAAAACTTCGCCGGCATCGTCATCAGTGACATTCGCCTGCCCGGCATCGATGGACTGGAACTGCTGAACCGACTCAAGGCCCGCGACCGCAGCTTGCCGGTAGTGCTGATTACCGGTCACGGCGACATCTCCATGGCCGTCGGCGCCATGCAGAAAGGTGCCTACGATTTCATGGAGAAGCCCTTCTCTCCCGAACGCCTGGTGGATGTAGCGCGCCGTGCCCTGGAGCAACGCAGCCTGGCACGAGAAGTCTCGTCGTTGCGCCGGCAACTGGCCGAGCGCGACTCACTTGAAGGTCGAATCATCGGCCGTTCGCCGGCAATGCAGAACTTGCGCGAACTCATTGCCAATGTTGCCGATACGTCAGCCAACGTGCTGATCGAGGGCGAAACCGGCACCGGCAAGGAACTGGTCGCGCGCTGCCTGCATGATTTCAGTCGTCGGCACACCCGGCAATTCGTGGCGCTCAATTGTGGTGGCCTGCCGGAAAACCTGTTCGAAAGCGAAATCTTCGGCCACGAAGCCAACGCCTTCACCGGCGCAGGCAAACGGCGGATCGGCAAGATCGAGCATGCCGACGGCGGCACGCTGTTCCTCGACGAAGTGGAAAGCATGCCCCTGCCCCTGCAGATCAAACTGCTGCGGGTATTGCAGGAGCGCACCCTCGAACGCCTCGGCTCGAACCAGAGCGTGGCGGTGGACTGCCGGGTGATCGCGGCCACCAAATCCGATCTCGACGAGTCGAGCAAGGCCGGTGAATTTCGCAGCGACCTGTATTACCGCCTTAATGTGGTGACCCTGGAACTGCCACCTCTGCGCGAGCGCCGCGAAGACATCCTGCAATTGTTCGAGTTTTTCTTGCAGCAATCGTCCTTGCGTTTCGACCGCGCCGTACCGGAGCTGGATAACCAGACCCTGTCTAACCTGATGAGCCACGATTGGCCGGGTAACGTGCGCGAATTGCGCAACGTCGCCGAGCGATTTGCCCTGGGCCTGCCGGCATTCAAGAAACCGGGTGCGGGCGGTGCCGCCCAAGGCCTGGCTTTCGCTGAAGCGGTGGAGGCCTTTGAGCGCAACTTGCTAAGCGATGCCTTGCAACGCAGCGGCGGCAACCTGACCCAGGCCAGCCAGGAACTGGGCATGGCCAAGACCACGCTGTTCGACAAAGTGAAAAAGTACGGGCTAAGCCACTGATGGATCTGATTCTCAAAGCAACCCTGGGCGCATCGGTGGTGTTGATCCTCGCGGCCCTGGCCAAGACCAGAAACTATTACATCGCCGGACTGGTGCCACTGTTTCCGACCTTTGCACTGATTGCCCACTACATTGTCGGCAAGGGTCGTTCGCTGGATGACTTGAAGACCACCATCGTGTTTGGCATGTGGTCGATCATTCCTTACTTCATCTACCTGACAACCCTCTATGTGCTGGTCGATCGCATGCGCCTCGAGGCATCGCTGGCCGTGGCGGCAGTGGCGTGGTTGATCGCGGCGACGGCGCTGGTCACAGTTTGGATTCGCTTGCAGGCCTGATCACAATTCCTCTGTGGGAGCGAGCCTGCTCGCGAAGACGGAGGGTCGGTCATGCCAATGTTGACTGTGCCACCGCTTTCGCGAGCAGGCTCGCTCCCACAGGGGAAGGCGGTGTTACAAAAGGTTGTGTTCCGCCACGGGCTCAACCTGCGCCCAATGCGAAGTGTCCTCACGATGCGCCCGTAGGTACGGCAACACCGCCGCCAGCAACGGCGCCTTGAACGCTTCCTGAAACCGATGAGCCAACCCCGGTATCAACTTCAACTGGCTGCCACGCAGATGCGCCGCCAGGTGCACGCCGTGCATCACCGGCAACAACGGATCGGCCGTGCCATGCACCACCAGCGCCGGCACCCGTAGCTGGTTGAGCAGTGCCACTCGGCTCGGCTCGGCCAGGATCGCCAGGATCTGCCGTTTAGCCCCCTCGGGATTGAATGCCCGGTCATACGCCAGTGCCGCCTGATGCAACAGTGCCTGACGATCATCGGTCACCGACGGACTGCCCAGTGCCGCCAGCAGGTCCGCCTGTTGTTCCAGTGCGATTTCACGATTGGGCGCCCCCCGGCGCGCCAGCAACTGCAGCAGCGCCGCACTGGGTGCGGGTAAACCTTCGGCGCCGGAAGTACTCATGATCAGGGTCAGGCTTTCAACCCGCTGTGGCGCCATCGCCGCCATGTGCTGGGCAATCATCCCGCCCATGCTGGCGCCCAGCACGTGAAATTGCTCGATGCGCAACGCATCCATCAGGCCCAGTGCATCATCCGCCATATCGGTCAGGGAGTATGGCGCCGACACGGGCAAGCCGAGCTTATAGCGCAACACTTCGAAGGTCAGGTTGGCCTCGACGGGGGGTTGCCGCCAGGTCGACAGGCCGACGTCGCGATTGTCGTAGCGAATCACCCGGAACCCTTGCTTACAGAGCGCAACCACCACTTCGTCAGGCCAATGAATCAACTGCCCACCCAGGCCCATCACCAGCAGCAACGCCGGGTCCGAGGCGCGACCGATGCTCTGGTACGCCAGGCTTACCTGATCCAGGTTGACCCGCTCGGTGGCCACATTGACGTCACAGCGGGACGCCGAAAAAGAAGGAAAACTCAACAACAACGCGGCCAAAAAGGCCGCTGTCGATAAAAATCGTGCACGCATGAAAAACACCGAAACGCAGAACCCCAGTAGAGCGAAAGTCTGATGAAGTTTGTTCAAGCGCGCTGCCACAGTTGCATGACAATTTGATGAATGTCGCTCAGCGGTCGATGCGGTAACTATGTAGTACCACGGGCCTGGGGGATTTTTTTTTAATGGCGCTGGATCAGGAGTGGACTTGCCGCTCCCCGTAGAAGAGCCCTCCACCATGACCGAAAGACTGCCCCCAACTCTCCCCACCCCCTCTCTAATCCCCATCCCCGAGTTCTCGACGCTGCCGAGCCATATCGATCAGAGCCTGCTGCAAGGCGCCTTGACCCGTTGGCAAGCATGCAAGGAAGGTTTGCAGGCGCTGTTCGCCGACGCGCCGCGCAGCGAAGACGCCAATGCCTATTGGGATGCCCGCGCCCCCGGAACACCGCTGTCACGGCGTGATCGGGCCAGTCAGTTGTACCGCGAACATATCGAAGCCGCGGCCCAGGTGGCATTCGCCCTGAGCACCGTGAGCGCCGAACAATTGAAACCGTTGTGGTTGGTTTTGGATTCAGGGCCCCAGGCAATGCAGCTGGACGATCAGTTGATCCACTGCGAACACCTGGCGCTGAAGCTGAGCGACAACAGCATCCTCAAACTTCCCGCGGCCTGGGTGATCAGCGTGGGCAACCAGCACCCCGTCGCGCAATTGCTGTACTTGCCGTCTCGACCGGTCCCCGTCCAGGCCTTCAAAGACCGCAGCGACATGGAGCACTGGTTGTCCGCGCAACTACTCGCCCCGCCAGAGCTCCCCAGCCATTACAGGTTTGAATACACGGCCCGGACCGGGCCATTGACGACAGGCATCGCGGACCTGTTTTCGCCCGGACCGCAAGGGCGCCTCGCCGAGGTATTCGCCCAAGCGCCGCCCCTTGAGGACCTGGATCAGACCGAAGGCGTTGGCGATGAAGATCAATCATCGCTATTCGATAGCCTGTCTGCGGATATTCCACTGTCGCTGCGCCAGGCCTCGCTTGGCAAACAGCGTGCGGTGCTCGAAACACTGCTGGGTGAGGCGCTGGACAGTGACCTTCAACAAGCACTTGAGGACACACTCAAGGCGCTGGAAACCGCAGAGCTTGCTGCAGACGCTGCCGCATCCACCTTGCTCTACCGATCGCGCACACTGGACCTGATAACGTTCAATCGTGGCTTCAACGCACTCTACCAGGCACACAAAGACGGCCTGAAGGCCGAGGTGGAACTGCAACGCACGCTTAATCAGCTCGATAGCACGGAACTCGAATTGCTCAGGGGCCTGCTGGACACAGCCGCCGAGCCAGACCCTGACGTTGCATTCGCCAGCCTGATGCTGAGTGTGAGAACAGACGCCGGCGATCCTTTGCCCCATGAGCTCAAAGGGGTGTTTGTGATTGGCCGGACACACACGCTGTCCGATCCAGAATCCCCTCACAGCCTGCTGCTCTACTGGCCCGGTATTGGCGGCGGCTTGCAACGATTCGCCAACCGCAAGGACCTGGAAGAGCAGTTGTTGAAAATCCAGGGACGGGACCCGGTCCTGGCCCTGCACCTGAAGGCCATCACGACCGATCCGCTGTTATACAGCCTCAATCAACAGATCAGCTTTTTCGAAGAACAAGCCGCGCAAACACGCCAGCGCTATCCTGACAGCGGCCAGGCGACACAACGTGCGCAGGCACTGGAAAAGCTGCGCAAACAAACGCTGGCACTACTGCAGGTCCCGGTGAACGCAGCGAGAAGCCTGGCGCTCATGCATATTCTGGAACAGCAGCGCAGCGCCGCGATGGTTGCCAGGCTTCCCACCTGGTTGACGACCTTGGCAGCTCCCGACCGTGCCAGGCTCAAGAGCCTGACCAGCGCTTGTATCCAGGCCATGAAACGCGGCCACGAACAACTGGAAAAAACCCTGGCGCCTCGCGAAGTCTTCACCCGTCGACACCTTCAGGCGCGCCTGCGCCAGGATTTCTCGCTCAAAGGCGACTTCGACGTCCAACTGGACTTGCCCGACTCCGTCACGCTGCAAAAACAACTGACGGACGGCGCGGCTCCCGGTACCCCGCAAAAACTGGTGACGGTGCCCAGTACCGCCAGAAGCAAGATGTCACTCGAAGAACTCGCCCAACTCAACATCGACAACAAGCCGTCGATGCAGCTTGAGCCCTTGTCCTTGCGCCTGGGCTTCATGCGGGTGGAAGTCAAGGCGCCGGACGACGGCGAACGCCAGGCCCTGACAACCGGCATTACCCATGCCTACCTGCGCAAGACGCTGCCGGAACTCGACTTGCCCAAGGTCTACGAACAACTCATCTATGACACGTTCATGGGCAGTCACGGCGAACCGCTGTTTGTAAGGGAACATCGCCGGGAATGCCTGATCGAGCCCTGGCGCCAAACCCTCAAGCTGCAAGGGGAGTGTGCACGCCTGCAACGACACATCGGCCTCGACGACCTGCTCGTCCTGAACGCCGCCATCGACGCCGATACCCCGCAAGCCTGGCTCGCGGGCGGCAAGCGCATCGAATTATTGCCGGCCTACCTGAGCGCGGGCGGCAAGGACACCCCCAACGAGGGCCCGGTGACCTTGTCCGGGGTGACGTTCATTCACGAACAGGTCAGCGGCATGACTTTGCTGTACCTGCCCGACAGTCCCGATGGCCAGTTCCTGCGCCGTCACGACAGCCTCGAAGACGCGCGCAAGGCCCTGTTCAACCTGTGCCTGCGCAGTGAGATGGTCAGCTACCTGGCCGATCGCGCTTTGCAGGGAGACGTGCGAGCTCATGAAAGCCGGATCAACCAGGCCGTCCTCAAACACTTCGACGCCATGATCGGTGTCGGGGCACGCTGGCCGGCGGTCACTTCACTGGCCGCGCACCTGCTCAATACCCAGATGGGACGCCTGATCGAAGCCCATCGCGGTACATCGCGTTCCAACGAAGCGTTATTCCTGGAACGCTACGCGCTCAGCGGACCGAAGGCGTTGAACTACATAAAAATGGCCTTGGGCCTTGTGCCCTACGTGGGCGCAGCCATTGCTCTCTACGATGCCTGGAGCAGCGCCAATCGGGCTGTCGCAGCGCTGTTACGCGCGGACGCGGGTGAAGGCCTGACAGAGATAGAGTCGGTGCTGTTGTCTCTGATCGATGCCGCCATGGACCTCCTTCCCAGTACGATGGGCACCCGATCGGCCGCAGCCGCCCGCACGTTGACGCGTGCTCGTCAGTTAAAGGCGCTTGGCAAAGGCACCCTGGCCTTGCCACCGACCTCAAAACACCAGGCGCGGCACATCGCCCAACGTTTCGCCGGTTACGAGTATGAAAAACCAATCTCCCTCGTCGGGTTGCAACCGGTCGAGCACGGTGTCTATCGCAATGTGTACCGTCATGCCGATGGTGACTTCATCACGCGCCATGGCCGAATCTTCCAGGCTGAACTGAGCAAGGACTCACGCGGCTGGCGACTGAGCGGCACTCATAAAAAAACCTACAAGCAACCCATCGCTCTCGATGAAGCAGGCCGGTGGGACACCTGGTTCGGTGTTTACGGGTCGACTTTCGACGGCGGCGGGCTGGGTGGTGGTGGCGTGCTCGGACATCTGGCGGACACCTTCGACCCGCTCTGGCCGGCCGCCATTCGCGAGCGACTGCCACGCTGGTGGGCCGATCGGGTGTTTCGTCGTCACCATGAATTGACCGAAGCCGCCGATGACTTGGCGCCGCAAATCGAGACCCGGATCCAGGGCACTAACGCAACGCTGAACCGGTACAACAGCAGCCCCGTCGAAGCCCGCCCGGACCTGTTGCCAGCCGCCGATACAGCCTGTCTCAGCGACATCGAAATAGTCAACAGGCACTATCAGACGCTGGTCGAACTGGCGCCCCTGACACATGGCAACAAACGGCGTGTACTCAAGGACATGCAAAGTAATGATGCCCTCGTGATCGCCGATCGCCAAAAGCAGCGGGTCTTTTTCATCAATCATCGAGCTAACCCGCTCATGGACAGGATCGACGCTCTAATCGACCAACTGGACGAGTTACCGGACAACGCGCACGCCGAACGCCTTCGGATTCTGCAAGACATCCGAAAAATTCGCGTCGAACTGATCGGCCACCTGGGGCAGATGGAAACGGCAATGGGCGAGCTCAAGCGGTGGTACGAGCGCATTACGATCAGTACCGAAAAGGCGCAAATGACGCCCGAAGTAACGATGTTGAACGCACGCCTGAGTGAAGCCAATCTGCTTTACTTGAAAACCGGGCATTTGCTGGAAACCGTCCAGCGCTTCGACACGACACAGGATCTCTCCTGGTTCCATCTACAGGCCCAGGTCGACAGCCTGCGGACCAAAGTCGACCGTGCATTGTTTACCCAATACAGCCTGCCGGAAGTCACCGCCAACCGAGCCCAGCGCAATCAGATTCTTCAGGAGTGCCTTGAGCACTATCAGCAATTTCGTCGCGGCATGAACGCCTGGACCGCCAGCTACCCCGGGCACTTTCATCTCGACGCTGTTGCGCCCTTGCTCGAGGGTATCGAGAAAATGGCCGAACGGGCACGCAAGGCTATCGACCAACCGGCTCCAGCCCTGCCCTCCGGGCAACGCAGCAAGAAAATCTTCACCACTGAAGACGACCATCTGTTAATCGGGGTCGAACGCTGGGAGCCGACAACCCAGAAGCACCAATACATCCTGACTGGCCAGGGTGGTGTCCAGGAAACGTGGGAACAGGGTGCAAACGGCAAGTTTCGCTTGCTCAATCCAGCAGCGCCGACCGCTCGTCCCGCGCAAAGGAACCCTGCCGCCATGCTCGAAGACGCCCGTAACCGCCTTCAGTCGCAGCAGGCCTACCAGTCGAAGATCGAAACCTATGCGGCGCAAGACATGCTCCCGGTCGATCTCGAGCACATGATGGTCAGTGAAGCCAGCGAGCTGACGCGGCGGGCGCTGGACATCGAAGCCGTTGTTCCACAGAGCCCCGTCATCGAGCAACTGCGTAACAAGGCGACGGAACTGATCGCCACCGGACGCCAGATGCGTACTCGGCAGTCGCTACTGAGCAAAAACCCTACGGATGGCATGCTCGATGACTTGATTACCCACAACGCTGTGGAGATACGTAAAACCAGCCCGATCAAAAGCCTGCGAAAACGCCCGGGTGGCCGAGCCGACTACCTGCAGGAATACGAAATCTGGGACCTGACCAGCGTCCCGTCCAACGTGTTGTGGTACGCCCATTTTCATTACAGCAAGGCCACA
Organism: Pseudomonas sp. EB271-G4-1; assembly: GCF_058791355.1. Classification (NCBI taxonomy): domain Bacteria; kingdom Pseudomonadati; phylum Pseudomonadota; class Gammaproteobacteria; order Pseudomonadales; family Pseudomonadaceae; genus Pseudomonas; species Pseudomonas sp. EB271-G4-1. Next base: position 78,048 of record NZ_JBYTEO010000015.1, on the reverse strand, counting down.
CCCGCCTTCGCCGAATTCGAAAAGGCGCACCTGAAACTGCCGCAGTACCGGTATCTGACCCACGCCGATGACGCCACCCTGCCCTATGCCGACATTGGCAAACGGTCAACGGTATTGCGACATTTCGATCAGGCCTGACACGCGATAACGGGAGCGGTTGAACCACTCCCGTTATCGTCCTCAAGCCAGTTGGCTGCGCAGTTGTCGTGCCGCGGCGACCATGTTCACCAAGGCAGCCTCGGTTTCCGGCCACGCCCGGGTCTTCAAACCACAATCGGGGTTGACCCACAGCCGCTCGGCCGGGATCCGCTTGACGGCCTTGCTGATCAATTTGACCATTTCGGCGGTGTCCGGCACCCGTGGCGAATGGATGTCGTAGACACCCGGACCGATATCGTTCGGGTAGTCGAACGCCTCAAAGGCTTGCAGCAACTCCATGTCCGAACGCGAGGTTTCAATGGTGATCACATCGGCGTCCATCGCTGCGATGGCCTCGATCACATCGTTGAACTCGCTGTAGCACATGTGGGTGTGAATCTGCGTTTCGTCACGCACACCGCTGGCGCTCAAGCGGAACGCCTCTACCGCCCACTCCAGATACTCCTGCCATTGCGCCCGGCGCAGTGGCAGCCCTTCGCGGAACGCCGCTTCGTCGATCTGTACGATCTTGATGCCGGCGGCTTCCAGATCCAGCACCTCATCGCGCAGGGCGAGGGCCAGTTGCTGCGCCTGGACTTTGCGTGACACGTCTTCGCGGGGGAATGACCACATCAGCATGGTCACGGGACCGGTAAGCATGCCTTTCATGACCTTGTCGGTCTGGCTCTGCGCGTAGCTGATCCAGTCGACCGTCATGGCTTTGGGACGGCTCAGGTCGCCATAGATGATTGCCGGTTTCACACAGCGCGAACCGTAGCTCTGCACCCATCCGAAGCGGGTAAAGGCATACCCATCCAGCTGTTCGGCGAAGTACTCGACCATGTCATTGCGTTCGGCTTCGCCATGCACCAGCACGTCCAGCCCCAGACGCTCCTGAATCTGCACTGCGTGGCGAATTTCGTGGTGCATGGCATCGGTGTAATCGTTGGCCGACAGCTTGCCTTGCTTGAAGGCCTGACGCGCCAGGCGAATCGAGCCAGTCTGCGGAAACGAGCCGATGGTGGTGGTCGGGAACGCTGGCAACTTCAAGCGTGCGCGCTGTTGCTCGATGCGTTTGGCAAACGGTGAATGACGCTGGCTGTCCGTGGCAACGATGGCGTTGATCCGCGCCTGTACCTGGGCCTTGTGAATACGCGGCGACTCGGCGCGGCTGGTCGCAATGGCACGGCTTTGAGCCAGCGCCGCTTGCACTTTGGGTGCTTGCGGATCATTCAGGGCATCGCGCAGTACCGCGATTTCGCCACATTTCTGCACCGCAAACGCCAGCCAGCTTTTCAGTTCCGGATCGAGCTTGTCTTCACGCTCCAGGTCTACCGGGCTGTGCAGCAGCGAACAGGAGGTGCTGACCCACAGGTTGTCGCCAAAACGCTCCTGGGCAAATTGCAGTTGCGCCAGCACCGGTTCCAGCTCGCAGCGCCAGACGTTGCGGCCATTGACCAGACCCACCGAGAGAATCTTGTAGGTTGGCAGGCGATCGAGCACGTGCAGCAGTTGATCCGGCGCACGCACCGCATCGATGTGCAAGCCTTGCACCGGCAGGCCGACAGCCAGGCCAAGGTTGTCCTGCAGGCCGCTGAAGTAAGTGGCCAGCAGCTTTTTCAGCGGCGAGTACTGCAGGATGTGGTAGGCCCGTTCAAAGGCGTTTTTCCATTCCTGCGGCAAGTCGAGGGTCAGGATCGGTTCATCGATCTGTACCCACTCCACGCCTTGGGCAGCGAGACGCACGAGGATTTCGTTGTAGACCGGCAGCAGGCGTTCCAACAGGTCGAGTTTATCGAAGTCCTGGCCTTTGACTTTGCCCAGCCACAGGTAAGTCAGCGGGCCGATGATCACCGGCTTGACGGTGTGCCCCAGGGCCTTGGCTTCATCGACTTCATCGAACAGCTGTTCCCAGCTCAGCGTGAACTGCTGGTCAGCGCTGAATTCCGGGACCAGGTAGTGGTAATTGGTGTCGAACCACTTGGTCAGTTCCTGGGCGTATTGCTCTGAGCCGTGCTCCGCGCCGCAGCAGCTCGCCGTGGCGCCACGGGCCATGGCGAACAGCGTGTCGAGGGTCGGCAGGCCACGCGCGTCGCGGGTGCTGTCGAAACGCTCGGGGATCACGCCGAAGGCCAGGGAATGAGTCAGTACCTGGTCGTACCAGGCAAAATCGCCGACCGGCAGCAGGTCGATACCGGCGTCTTTCTGCAATTGCCAGTGGCGGGCGCGCAATTGGCGACCGACGCTTTTCAGCGCCTGTTGGTCGAGGTCGCCCTTCCAGTAGGATTCGAGGGCTTTTTTCAATTCGCGGTCGGCACCGATGCGGGGGAAACCAAGGGTGTGGGCTACGGCCATGTCGAATTGCTCCTGGGTAAAAGATGGCGCTATTGTCGACAGCGAAGCCATCATGAGACAAACTCAACCTTTTCGTGTTGATCACAAGTTTTTCTCATGGAGCCCCACGGTGCTTGAAATCCGTCACCTGAAGACCCTGCACGCCTTGCGCGAAGCCGATAGCCTGGTGGATGCAGCCGACCGCCTGCACCTGACGCAGTCGGCGCTGTCCCATCAGTTCAAGGAACTTGAAGAACGCATGGGCATGCCGTTGTTCGTGCGCAAGACCAAGCCGGTGCGTTTCACCAGTGCCGGCTTGCGCCTGCTGCAACTGGCCGACGCCACCTTGCCGCTGCTGCGCGCCGCCGAGCGCGACATCGCGCGGCTGGCCGGCGGCACCGCGGGGCGCCTGCACATGGCCATCGAGTGCCACAGTTGTTTCCAGTGGCTGATGCCGACCATCGACCAGTTCCGCGACGCCTGGCCGGAAGTCGAGCTGGACCTGGCCTCGGGCTTCTCCTTCGCCCCGCTGCCCGCCTTGGCCCGTGGCGACCTGGACCTGGTGGTGACGTCCGACCCGGTGGAGCTGGTAGGGATCACCTATGTGCCACTGTTTACCTATGAAGCGATGCTCGCGGTGGCGAACCAGCACCGCCTGGCCAGCAAGGCCTACATCGTCCCGCAAGACTTGCTCAGCGAAACCCTGATCACCTATCCGGTGGAACGTGACCGGCTGGATATCTTCACGCGCTTCCTGGAACCGGCCGACGTCGAACCGGCCCAGGTCCGCACCTCGGAACTGACGGTGATGATGATGCAACTTGTGGCCAGCGGGCGCGGTGTGTGCGGCATGCCCCATTGGGCGCTGCATGAATACAGCTCACGGGGCTACGTGAAGGCCAAGCGCCTGGGCGAGAAAGGCTTGTTTGCGACGCTGTATGCGGCGATCCGGGCCGACATGCTCGATGCGCCGTACATGCGGGACTTCTTGCTGACGGCCAAGGACACGTCGTTTTCGACGCTGGATGGGGTCAGCGCGGTTCGTTAACCGCCTTGTGGCGAGGGGACTTGTCCCCGCTGGAGTGCAAAGCACTCCCCTGCAATTTTTCAGACAAACATTGCTCGTGGGTATCAGGGCCGCTTCGCAGCCCAACGGGGACAAGTCCCCTCGCCACAAAAGCTGCTCAAGCCATCCGTTTTTGCTCGAGCATCAAGCGCAACGCCAGTGCCGACAACACAAAGCCCATGAAATAACGCTGCAATGCCAGCCAGGTCGGATTGCTGATAAACCATGACGCGATGCCCGACGCGAACAGGGCGATCATCAGGTTCACGCAGAAACTGACGCTGATCTGGGTCAGGCCCAGGACGATACTTTGAGTGAACACCGAACCGTGCTCAGGGGTGATGAATTGCGGAAACACCGACAGGTAGAACACCGCAATCTTCGGATTCAGGGCGCTGGTGAGAAAACCCATGGTGATCAACTTGCGCGACGAATCCGGTGGTAGTTGTTGCGCTTCGAACGGCGAACGCGCTCCCGGCTTGACCGCCTGCCAGGCGAGCCACAACAGATACAGTGCGCCGGCCCACTTCAACACTTCGTAGGCCATCGGCACCGCCAGGAACACGGCGGTCAACCCGGCCGCGGCGGCGAACAGATGCACAAAGAAACCCGCGACCACGCCGAGCAACGAAGTGACCCCAGCCTTGCGGCCCTGGCAGATCGAACGGGAGATCAGGTAGATCATGTTCGGCCCCGGTGTCAGCACCATCAACAACGCGGCAGCGGCGAAAATCAGCAGGTCTTGAAGCGGGATCATGGGCGAAGTCCTTTGCGTAAATGATCAGGCGGTCGCGGTCAGCGAAGCTCGATAAAACGGCAGGATCAGGTCCCGTGTCAATGGCGCCAGAACGACACCACCGTCGGTACCCGGATCAATCCAGAGCACCTCTTCGATCTCGGCGGCCGGGGACACATCGGTGTCGATGGTCAGCAGAAACAGTTCGGCCTGTACGACAAAACCCGGTTCATTGGCGGCAGGGGCCGAGAACTGCCCGAGGAAAGTGGCTTGCGTCGGATCGATGACCAGCCCCAACTCCTCTTCCAGCTCCCGGGCCAGTGCGCTGGCCGGTTGCTCACGGGCCTCGATCTTGCCGCCCGGTTGCATGAATGCCTGGGTGCCGCGCTTGCGCACCAGCAGCGTACGGCCGTCCGGGCCGATCAACAGGGCGGCGGCGATGTGGATAAGTCCGCAAGATTGGGCAGCAAACGTCGACATGAAAAAAGGCCTTTGACTCAAAAGCGCCAAGGATCACATGTCCGCCACCGATTGTGTAGGAGTCGAGTTGATCGTTCCCACGCTCCGCGTGGGAATGCAGCCCGGGACGCTCCGCGTCCCAAATCAAAAGCCGAACGCAGAGCGTCCGTTGATGCATTCCCACGCAGAGCGTGGGAACGATCAGTTAACGCGCAGGAATCATCAGCTCCCGCAATCCACAAGCATGTTCGACCAATTCCCCTGGCAACTTCAGCCGCTGATCCTCCAGGTATCGATAATTCCGACGCGCCGCCGTCAACCGCTCCAGGTCCAGGTCCAGTGCAAACTGCCCCTCGTCACGCCCGGCCTCGAACAACAGCGTGCCCAAGGGATCCACCAACGCACTGCCGCCAGCAAACAACACACCGCCATCGCCCTCTTCCACCCGGTTGACCATCAGTGCAAACGCCTGGTTTTCCTGGGCTCGGGCCATGATCGCCGTGCGGTGAGTGGGACCGTAGGGGTCCATGTTGCCATTGGTCACCAATAACAATTCGGCACCCAGTTGCGCCAGGGCGCGTGCGGTTTCCGGGAACTCGATGTCGTAGCAGATCAGCAAACCAACTCGCACCCCGTTCCACAGGTAGGTGGCGAAGCGATCACCGGCTTCATACACGCCACGCTCCGACGGCCACAGGTGCGTCTTGCGATACTTGAGGGCGATACCCTCGGGGGTAATCAGCAACGTAGTGTTGTAGAACCGGCCGTTGTCGCGCTCGCTGGTGCCGATGACCACGGCAATGTTGCGATCACGGGCGGCTGCGACAATCGCACTGACGGTCGGGCCCTCCAGCGGTTCGGCAACCTCGGCCACGGACTCCGCGCACGGGAAGCCCATCAGGTGGCTTTCCGGGAACATGATCAGTTGCGTATCGGCAGCGCAGGCGTTGATCGCCACCAGGGCTCGTTCGAGGTTGTAAGCCGTGTCATTGTCACGGCCCGCCAATTGGGCGAGTTCGACTTTCATGGGGAGTCCTTGTTCTGAACGCCGGAAAGATTGCCCGGTCGTTGTGTGTGCGCCAGTATGCGCAGCAAGCACGCGGTCGAAAATCACGCCGCCGGGGTAACACGATAGGGGTAGAGGCATGACACTCGCGTTGGACGACATCGCCTGGCACCGCTCGGTCGGGCAATTGATCGATGCCTTGGACAAGCCCAATTTCTGGACGCAGTTGGTGCGCTTGCTGGATCAATACGTGCCCTGCGATAGCTGGGTGGCCTTGCTGTTCAGCGCCGACCAGCACCCACAGGTGTTTGCTGAATGCCCAGGCATTGACGCCAGCCCCGACCCGCTGTTCCAGGATTACCTGCGCGGCCTGTACCTGCTCGACCCGTTCTATATCGCCTGCCGCGAGCAGTCGCGCAGCGGTTTGTATCGCCTGTCGGAAGTCGCGCCGGAGCAGTTCGAACTCACCGAGTACTATCAACGATACTTTCGTGTGAATGTCGTGGCCGACGAAATACAGTTTAATTGCCAACTGGAGGGCGATCGCACCTTGTGCCTGTCACTGGGCAGCCAGCAACGCTTCAGTGCGCAGCAGATTGCCCTGCTTTCGCTGATCCAGCCCTGGGTGCTCGGGTTGTTGCGCCAGCGCCTGCCCTACGAGACCAACGAAGTGCTGGCGGCCTCTGCCCCCGCGCCGGTACAAGGCGACTGGCGCGTGCAACTGGAAGCTTCGGTGCAGCAACTCATGGGCGCACAATTGACCGCCCGGGAGCTGGATGTCGGGCGCTTGATGCTCAGCGGCTGCTCCAGCAAGGAAATCGCCCGCAAACTGGAAATCTCCATCGAGACCGTGAAAGTCCATAAGAAACACATGTACAGCAAGCTGGGGATCAAGTCCCAGTCCGAGCTGTTTTCGATTTTTCTCCAGGCACAAAACGCCTGAAAAGATCGCAGCCTTCGGCAGCGCCTAAAAAGGCAAGCCATGCACCCACCTGTAGGAGCTGCCGAAGGCTGCGATCTTTAAAAACCGAGTCCGAACCCAAGGAAACCGTATGAGCCTGTCACTCCTGAGCCGCTACGCCTTCTTTGCCGTCTGCGTAATTTTCACCCTCGCCAGCCTGCCCTTCCTCGATCACGACTGGCTCTGGCCAATCACTGTCGTTACCGGCATCCTCAGCCTGATCGGCATTTTCGATCTACTGCAAAGCCCCCACGCGGTGCGCCGCAATTACCCGATCCTGGGCAACATCCGTTACCTGGTCGAAGCGATTCGCCCGGAAATCCGTCAATACCTGCTCGAATCCGACAGCGACGCCCTGCCCTTTTCCCGCGCCCAGCGTTCGCTGGTCTATTCCCGCGCCAAGAATGAGAGTGCCGACAAACCATTCGGTACCTTGATCGACGTGTACCAGTCCGGCTTTGAATTCATCGGCCACTCGATGCGTCCCGCCCCCTTGAGCGACCCCAGCGGTTTCCGCGTCACCGTCGGCGGCCCGCAGTGCACCCAGCCGTATTCGGCGTCGGTGTTCAACATCTCGGCCATGAGCTTCGGCTCGCTCAGTGCCAACGCCATCCGCGCGCTGAACCAGGGCGCCAAGCTCGGCAACTTCGCCCATGACACCGGTGAAGGCAGCATCAGCCCCTATCACCGCGAACACGGCGGCGATCTGACGTGGGAGCTGGGCAGCGGATATTTCGGTTGCCGCACGGCCGACGGGCGCTTCGACCCGGAACGCTTCGCCGCTCAAGCACGAACACCTCAAGTGCGGATGATCGAAATCAAGATGAGCCAGGGCGCCAAGCCGGGCCATGGCGGGATCCTGCCCAAGCACAAGGTCACTCGGGAGATCGCCGACACCCGCGGCATTCTGATGGGCGAAGACTGCATCTCGCCGTCACGCCACAGCGCGTTTTCCACGCCGATAGAGCTGATGCATTTCATCCAGCAATTGCGCGAGTTGTCCGGCGGTAAACCGGTGGGCTTCAAATTCTGCCTGGGGCATCCGTGGGAGTTCATGGGCATCGCCAAGGCCATGTTGGAGACCGGCATTCTCCCGGACTTCATCGTCGTCGACGGCAAGGAAGGTGGCACCGGTGCCGCGCCCGTGGAATTCACCGACCACATCGGCGTGCCGATGCGCGAAGGTTTGTTGTTCGTGCACAACACCCTGGTGGGATTGAACCTGCGGGACAAAATCAAGCTCGGCGCCAGCGGCAAGATCGTCAGCGCGTTCGATATCGCCAGCGTGCTGGCCATCGGCGCCGACTGGGCCAACTCGGCGCGCGGGTTCATGTTCGCCATCGGCTGCATCCAGTCGCAAAGCTGCCACACCAACAAATGCCCGACCGGCGTCGCCACCCAGGATACGTTGCGCCAGCGCGCGCTGGTGGTGCCGGACAAGGCCCAACGTGTCTACAACTTCCATCGCAACACCCTCAAGGGCCTGGCTGAGATGCTTGCTGCCGCGGGCCTTGAACACCCATCGCAGCTGTCGGCCAAGCACTTGGTACGGCGCATGTCGGCGACCGAGATCAAGTTGTTCTCACAGCTGCATGTGTTCCTTAAACCAGGAGAGTTGCTGACCGGTGAAATCAATGGCGAGTTTTACTCGCGGATGTGGCAGATGGCGCGGGCGGACAGTTTCGAGCCCAATGAGGTGGCGGCAGCCTGACCTGATCCTGCTCTTTGTAGGAGCTGCCGCAGGCTGCGATCTTTTGATCTTGACCGCGCCCCTATCAATGCGTATCACCAACGCAACGATTTGATCGGGGCCGGTTCTTTCATGACAATAAATCCGTAATCGCCAATCAGGTAAATCCGGTAATACTGGCTCTCCACCAGCGGCGGGAAGCCTTGGTAACCCACCCGCGTAGCATTGCGCCGCTCCTTCTCCGCGACCACGTTGGTGATGCCCACTTTCGGCAAGTTTTCAGCCAGCATGTAGAAGTCGACGTTCAGCAGATAATGCAAAACCGGCAGTTGCTTGAACGAACCCGCGGCTCCCAGCAGCCAGTGATCGGAATAGGTCACCGACATGTAGATGCGCTTGGCGTCACGCAAGGGTTGATGGCTGGCGATGTCGCGCTCAAGGCTGTTCAGCGCGCTGCTGGCAAAGGCCTTTTGCACCGTCAGGACCCGGCCATAGGCAAACGACAACGACAGCATGGCCAGCAGCGGCACCAGCAACAACAGTGGCAGGCGTTCATGAAGCATTGCCAGCGCCAGATGACTCAAATAGAACAGCAGCACCAGCAACACCGCAAACCCCATCAAGGTCCTCGCGCCTTCGTTGAAGTCGCGAAAGAACAGCGCGACGCCGGACACCAACAACACCACGACCGGCACGGTCAGCAGACACAGCAGGCCGATCAGGAGCTTCTTCGTTGCGCTGTCCTTGCGCCTGATAATCTCCAATGCCAGGCAAACCGCACCGGCAACGGCGCACAGCAACAACCCGGCAGACACCCAGGCAAATCCGCCATGGAACAGCAGCACGACTTTTTCCAGCACTCGCGCGATGTTCATGTGGATTTGCAGCAAAGGCTGCGTTCCCCCGTTGAGCAGCAACGTGCGGTCCTGTCCCATGAAGGGAAATGCACTGACGCAGTAAATCAGCCAGCCGAGAAGCAGCTGGGCGATCCTCCAGCCGATCAAGCCGCCCCACCGCTCCCAGGCCACTTGGTCATTGACTGCCCTGAGCACTTCCAGACAGCACAGGCCAAGAAACACATTGATGCTGACTTGATACAAGCCCAGCGCCAGCGCGATCAGGAAGGAAGGCACCAGCCATTGCAAAATGCGTGAAGGGTGATGAAACGTGATGGCGTAGATCACCGCTACCACGCTCAAGGTCATGATCGGACCGTCGTATTGATAGGTCAGGTTTTGCAGGAAGAACGGGTTGTAAAAAAGCGGTAACCACACCAGGCAGCCACTGATGGTCGGTTGGCGGAAGTGATGAAAGGTCAGGCTGGTCAGTGCCCAGGACATGACCAGGGTGGCGATCAACAGCGGCAGGGGAAAGATGTTCGGCGCGCCGTTGCTGAAGGTCAGCGCTTTGTAGAACAACTCGGCGAACAATCGCCCTTCCTTTGCCCAGGCCATACCGGCCGAGAGCGAACGCCAATTGTCATCGATGTAGGGAAAATCCGCGAGGATCAGCGGCAGGACATACACAAAGGTTGCGAACAGAAAAAACAGCCAGGCCTGGCGGCGAGTGAGTTCCTTGATGAAGAAATCGCTGAACCTGCCCATTTAGGGTGTGCGCCTGTCTTTGCCGCCAACGATGTCCTTGATCACATAGCGCGGCCGGTGCTTGGCTTCGATGTAGATCCGGCCGACGTATTCGCCGAGGATACCGATGCCGATCAGCTGCACACCGCCGAGAAACAGGATAGCAGTCATCAACGAGGGGTAACCGGGCACGCTGTTCCCAAAGAAAATCTTGTCCAGCACCATGTACACCGCGTAGAGCACCGCAAAAATCGAAATCCCGCCGCCGACGTAAGTCCACAGGCGCAGCGGCACGGTGCTGAACGACGTCACACCCTCCAGTGCCAGGTTCCACAATTTCCAGACGTTGAACTTGCTACTGCCTGCCACACGCTCGGCCCGCTCGTATTCCACCACCACCGTGTTGAACCCGGCCCAGGACAACACGCCTTTCATGAACAGTTGATGCTCGGGCAAGGTGCGGATCACGTCCACCACCTTGCGGTCCATGAGCCGGAAATCACCGACGTTCTCTTCGATCCGGGTGTAGGAAATTCGATTCAACAGGTGATAGAACAGCGCCGCGCTGTGGCGCTTCAAGTAACTGTCGGAGGTGCGGTCGCGGCGCTTGGCCAGAACCACGTCCGCGCCTTGTTGCCATTGTTCGATCAACAGCGGGATGACACTGATCGGGTCCTGCAGGTCGACGTCCATCGGGATGACCGCATCGCCGCTGGCATATTCCAGCCCGGCAAACAGCGCCGGTTCCTTGCCGAAATTGCGCGAGAAATTGATCAGCATCACCTGTTCGTCCACCTGCGCCAGGGCCGCGGCCTGTGCGGCGGTGCCATCGGTGCTGCCGTCATTGATAAACACGATCTCGACCTCGGCACCGTCGAGTTTCAACTCACGTCGTACCGCCTGGTAAAACAGGTTGATCGCCTGTTCTTCGTTGAACACCGGGACGATAAGCGAAACCTTCATGAATCACGCTCACGAAACACCACGTATTTGGAAAACAGGAACCCCAGCACCAGGCTCAGGCCGGAAAACAACGCCACGGTCAGCAGGCCATGCAAGCGCCAGACATCGCCGGCATGACCGACGCCGAAGCTGAGCGCACCCATCGCCAGCATGAACGACAGGTAGCCGCCTACCGACGCCTTGGCGTCAAAGGTATAGAGCGCGTTCATATAAAAGGAAAACGAGGCCGCCACGCAAAAGGCCGCCAGGTTACTGGCCGCTTGCGTGAAGCCGGCAGCCACGCTCAAGAGAAAAAAGATCTGCCAGTGAATCAGCGTGTTTGCAACGCCAATCACCGTGTAGCTGGACAAGCCTTTGCATGAAAGCCTCATGTAACGCTCCTGCGACAGAACGCTGAACACACAGGTATTTGAGCTTGTCTACTGTCAGAAATCGCAGGTCGGCCAACCTTTCAGACCAGCGGTCAGGACTTGCAATCAGGGCAGGAGACATTCCGAAATACCCCGCCTTTGCAATTGCCGGCGAATCAGTCCACCCTGCGCGCCGCCAATATGTGGCGCGCAACTTTTTGCGCCTTTGGCTAATCCTTTGTTCAATACCTGTCTACGAGCCTGACGTCATGACGCTAGCGCGCGATCACCGGATCGATTTTTTTCGCGGCCTGGCACTGATCTTCATTTTCTGGGATCACGTGCCCCACAACCCTTTGGGTCAAATCACGCTGCGCAACTTCGGGTTCAGCGATGCCGCCGAAGTCTTCGTGTTCCTCGCCGGTTACGCGGCCGTACTGGCCTACGGCAAAGTCCTGGCGCGCGAAGGCTTTTTGATCGCCTGTGTGAAAATCCTGCGCCGCGCCTGGGTGCTCTATGTGGTGCACATCTTCCTGCTGGCAATGCTGATGGGCATTGTATTTTTCGCCAACAGCCACGTGGAAACCCGCGACCTTGTGGAAGAAATGGGCATGCATCATTTCATCAGCGACCCTCAGCAGGCCCTGATCGATGAGTTGTTGCTGCGTTTCAAACCGAACCTGATGGACCCGCTGCCGCTGTATATCGTGCTGCTGGCGGGCTTGCCGCTGGTGCTGCCGATATTGGTACGCAAGGCCTGGCCGGTGGTGGCGGTGTCCTTTGCGCTGTACATGACGGTGCCGTTGTTCGGCTGGAACCTGGCAGCGATCAAGGATGGCGTCTGGTACTTCAACCCCGTGGCCTGGCAACTGCTGTTTGTCCTTGGCGGTGCGGCGGCGATGCATGCTCAACGCCCTCGCGTGCCCGACACCCGGCCGCTGGTGCGCCAGCCGTTGTTCATGATGGCGGCGGTGTATTGCGTAATCGCCGCGGTGCTGACCATCGCCTGGCGCTGGCCTCAGGTCCACGACGCCCTGATGCCCGCCAGCCTGGGCAATCTGCTGTACCCGATCAGTAAGACCAACCTGTCGCCTGTGCGTCTGCTGCACTTCCTGGCGTTGGCCTACGTCACCGCGAAACTGTTGCCCAACACCGGCTGGACGCAAAACTGGCTGGCGCAGCAGAGCTGTCGCATGGGGCGTTTTTCGTTGGAGATTTTCTGCCTGGGCGTGTTGCTGGCGCCTCTGGCGGACATGCTCAATGCGCTGACCGACGATGCGTTCGCCATGCAGATTTTTACCGCGTTGGTGGGGGCCGGGTTGATGGCGTTGCTGGGGGCGTGGCTTGAGTTCAACAAGCGCTTGAATCGACCGGCTTCGGCGGTAGCCGCCTTGTAGGAGCTGGCTTGCCAGCGAAGGCACCCGAAAGTGCGGCGCAATGCCCAAGGACGCCTTCGCCGGCAAGCCGGCTCTTACAGGATGAAAAAAAGCCCCGATCAATTCGATCGGGGCTTTTGCATTTCAGGCGTTACGATTTACGAAGCCGAACGCACCGCACCCTGCGCGATATTGGTCGGTTGCAGCTTGAACACGTAGAACAATACTGTCAGCAGCACCAGGAACGCAGGCCCCACATACAGGGCCACGCGCGTGTCCGGGAAATACGCCATCAAGCCGACCACCAGCACAAGGAATGCCAGAGCCAGGTAAGAGCTGATCGGGTACAGCCACATGCGGTACTTGAGGCCGGCTCGCTCGCTGGCGCTCAGGCCTTGGCGGAACTTGAGCTGGGCCAGCAGGATCATCACCCAGGTCCAGATCGCGCCGAAGGTGGCAATCGCCGTCACCCAGACAAACACCTTCTCAGGCACCAGGTAGTTGAGCAACACGCCCAGCAGCAGGGCGCCAATCGACAGCAGCAAGGCGCGACGCGGCACACCATTGCTGGAAGTCTTGGCAAAGCCGGCCGGGGCCTGCCCGTTCTGCGCCAGGCTGTAGAGCATGCGCCCGGTGCTGAAGATACCGCCGTTACAGGACGACAGCGCAGCCGTGATCACCACGAAGTTGATGATGCCCGCCGCAGTCTTGATGCCCAGACGCTCGAAAGTCATCACGAACGGACTGCCCTGGGTACCGATTTCGTTCCACGGGTAGATCGACAGGATCACGAACAGCGCACCGACGTAGAACAGCAGGATCCGCCAGAACACCGAGCCGATGGCGCTGGGAATGGTCTTCTGCGGGTTCTTCGCTTCACCGGCGGTCAGGCCGATCATTTCCACGCCGAGGTAGGCGAACATGACCATTTGCAGGGACATCAACACGCCCTGCACACCGTTTGGCATGAAGCCGCCGTGGGTCCAGAGATTGGAAATCCCCAGGGCCACGCCATCGTTGCCGAAGCCGAATGCGATGATGCCGATGCCACCGAACACCATCGCAATGATGGTGACGATCTTGATCAAGGCGAACCAGAACTCGAACTCACCGAAAGCTTTCACCGCAATCAGGTTGATCGAACCCATGCTGACCAATGCCGCCAGTGCCCATATCCAGCGCGGCACATCAGGGAACCAGACGCCCATGTACACCGCCACGGCTGTGATTTCCGCGACACAGGTCACCAGCCACAGGAACCAGTAGTTCCAACCGGTCAGGAAGCCCGCCAGCGGGCCGAGGTAGTCTTGGGCGTAACGGCTGAACGAGCCGGCGACCGGGTTGTGCACGGCCATCTCGCCGAGCGCACGCATGATCACCAGGATGGCCAGGCCGCCGATGATGTAGGACAGCATGATGGCCGGGCCAGCCATTTCAATGGCCTTGGCCGAACCCAGAAACAGACCGACGCCGATACAGGCACCGAGTGCCATCAAGCGAATATGCCGTTCGCCGAGTTCACGTTTGAGCGGGCCGCCCTGAGCGGTCTCGCCGTGGGGCAGGTGATTGCCTACGGGCATGGGTACAACCTCGTATTGTTATTGGATATATCCACCGAGTGGCGAAGCGTTGACCGATAAGCCATCGCCTGCCTTGACCGACTCTGCTTCGTGGGCAGAACCGTCTTGCAGTCCGAAACCTGCGAGATCAGCGGGGGGTGCAGTATAAAAAGCTCGCGACAGAGATTTTCACTCTATAAACCACAAAAATCAGGTGTAAATCTCGGCGAAAGCGGTATCCACGGAGATGGATTATCTGGGTCTTGTAGGAATTTTCGCTTTTTGAAACGGCGGCGAGTATTGCACGGTATTGGTGCGTCGTCATGCCCCGCTAAACCTCTCGAGGGCTCTGGATCAACCCTGTAGGAGCTGCCGCAGGCTGCGATCTTTTGATTTGCTTTTAAAAGACAAGATCAAAAGATCGCAGCCTGCGGCAGCGCCTACTAAGCTTCAGACAAGTCCGATCAATCTGCGTGAATGGATCAATCGACTATGGGCGCTTTACAGCAAACCGATTCGAGTACAACCGTGGTCCAGACTGAACCTGTGGATGAAGCGCCAATACCTGAAAAACCCCCTCGCAGTCGCGTCAAGCACGGCTGGAAAGCGTTTTGGCTTTTGTTGGTAATCATTGCGATTGTCGTGGGTCTGGCGGCGGCCAAGGAAATGCGTACCTCGAGGTTTCAAGCCAGGGAGGTCAGCAAGTTTGCCAAGACCCTGAGTTATGAACTCAAACCCGGTCCCAGCGACGCCATTCACTACCCTGGCGCGGGCCCATTCGACCTGCGCCTGGGTTACAGCTCGCTGGACGAATTTCTGCCACGCCTTATCAAGCGTGACTACGTCATTTCTGCCCAGACCCGGTTTTCCAAGGCTTTGATGGACTACACAGACAAGGGCCTGTTCGTGCCTTATGCGGAGAAAATCCAGGCTGGGCTGTCAATCACCGATTGCCGCGCCAACCCCTTGTACCAATACAAGTATCCGCAACAGCTCTATTCCAGCTTCGAGGCGATCCCTCCGGTGGTGGTCAACAGCTTGCTGTTCATCGAAAACCGCTTTTTGCTCGACCCTAGCCAGCCCCTCGCCAACCCGGCGGTGGACTGGCCACGGTTCGGCATGGCGGCGTATACCCAAGTCGCCAAGATGCTGCACCTGCCCGGTCAATCGGCGGGTGGCAGTACCCTGGCCACGCAACTTGAGAAGTATCGACATTCACCCGATGGGTTGACCGTCTCGGGTGGGGAAAAAATTCGCCAGATGATTTCCGCCACCGTGCGCGCCTACCAGGATGGCCCGCAAACGCTCAAGGCTCGGCAGAACGTGGTGCGCGACTACCTCAATAGCGTGCCGCTGTCGGCGGTGCCGGGCCACGGTGAAGTGCATGGCATGGCCGAAGGTTTGCGCGTGTGGTATGGCGCCGACTTCAACAAGGCCAACGAAACCCTGGCGAGCGACGCCACGGATCCAAAAAGCATGGCGGAAAAAGGCCTGGCCCTGCGCGAGATGCTGTCGTTGATGATTGCCCAGCGCCGCCCGTCCCATTACTTGACCAAAGGCCACGATGAACTGGCCGACCTCACCGACAGTCACATTCGTTTGCTGGCACAAAACGGCGTGATCGATGCGCCCTTTGCCGCCGCGGCCCTGGCCAGCAAAGTCACGTATCGCGACTGGGCGACCCAACCGACCATTCAACCAATCGAAACCAACAAGGGCATCAGCGTGGCCCGCAGCCGCCTGGCCGGGTTGCTCAATCGTCCATTGTACGATCTCGATCGGCTTGACCTCTCGGCCACCAGCACCCTGCAAGGCGAGCTGCAAACCCAGGCCACCGCCTACCTCAAACGCTTGGCCGACCCGGCCTATGCCGCTGAAATCGGCCTGATGGGCGAACGCTTGCTGACCCCCACCAGCACCACCCAGGTGCGCTACAGCTTCACACTGTTCGAGCTGACACCGGATGGCTCACGGGTGCGGGTCCAGACCGACAGCACCGATCAACCGTTCGACATCAATGAAGGCAGCAAGCTGGAACTGGGCTCCACGGCGAAAATGCGCGTGCTCACCACTTACCTGCAGATCATTGCCGAGTTGCATGACAAATACGGCGAGATGTCCGTCCCGGACCTGAAGAAAGTCGAGATACCGGAACAGGATCGCCTGAGCCGCTGGGTGGTCGATTACCTGATCCAGAACAAAGACCACAGCCTGCAACCCATGCTCGGCGCCGCGCTGGATCGCAAGTATTCCGCCAGCCCCGGCGAAGCATTTTTCACCGGTGGCGGCTTGCACACGTTCAATAACTTCCGCAAGGAAGACAACGGTCGCAACCCGACCCTGCGCGACGCCCTGCGGGAGTCGATCAACCTGCCGTTCATTCGCCTGATGCGCGACCTGGTGCGCTACACCACGTATTCCGGCCCCAACAACCGGGCCGAATTGCTCAAGGACGACCGCGACCCTCGCCGCCAGGAATACCTGGCCTCGTTTGCCGACCGCGAAGGCACGTCGTTCCTGCTCAAGTTCTGGAAAAAATACAAGAACAAGGACACCCAGGCGCGACTCGAGACCTTCCTCGACAGCATGCGCCCGACCCCGATCCGCCTGGCCGCCGTGCACCGCTACCTGCTGCCGCAGGCCAGCCAGCAGAGCTTCAACACCTTTGTGCGCTCGCACCTCACCGGCGAAAAATCCAGCATCGACAAGGAAAAACTCACCGACGAGCGCCTCGAACGCCTGTACCTGGCTTATGGACCCGGCACCTACGACTTGCCCGACCAGGGCTTCATTGCCAAAGTCCACCCGCTGGACCTGTGGCTGATGGGCTACTTGCTGACCCACCCGGACGCCACGTTCAAGGACATCGTCAAAGCCAGCCAGTTCGAGCGCCAGGAAGTCTATAGCTGGCTGTTCAAGAGTCGACACAAGGGCGCCCGCGACAACCGCATCCGCACCATCCTGGAAATCGAAGCCTTCCTCGACATTCACCAGCGCTGGCAGCAAGTGGGCTATCCGTTCGATCACCTGGTGCCTTCGCTGGCCACCGCCATCGGCAGCTCCGGCGACCGTCCGGCCGCACTGGCCGAGCTGATCGGCACCATCCTCAACGACGGTGTGCGCATGCCGACGTTGCGCATCGACAGCCTGCACTTCGCGGCGAACACGCCCTATGAAACCAAACTGATCAATGACCCGGACGTCGGCAAACGGGTGATGCCGTCCGAGGTTGCCAAGGCCATGCGCGAAGCCTTGTCCCAGGTGGTGGACGCCGGTACGGCGAAACGCGTCGCCGGCAGTTTCATCACGCCAGACGGCAAGCCGCTGGCCATGGGCGGCAAGACCGGCACCGGCGACAACCGCATCGAAGCCATCGGTTCGGGCGGCCGGATTCTGAGCTCGAAGTCGATCAACCGGACGGCGACCTTCGTGTTCTACATCGGCGACAGCCATTTCGGCACCTTGACCGCCTTCGTGCCGGGGCGCTCGGCCGAGGCGTTCAAGTTCACCTCGGCGTTGCCGGTGCAAGTGCTCAAGGGCATGGCACCGATCCTGACGCCGTACCTGCAACCGGGAAGTCACACCGAGTGCCTGCCTGTTGAAGTCGCCCGACGCTGATCGCGGGTCATTTATTCTTTTCGACAGACCTCGCCCTGAAGGCCGTCACGCCTTCAGGGCACGCGTTATCTATCCCACTTCGGAATCCCAGATCACGGTGATATTGCCCCTGAATTTGGAAGCTTCGCCTGCCTTGATCATGTAGTCCACGTAATAAGGTGCAACTTCGAAATGCAGGGTGCCGGGCGCACGGTCTACATAAAAGCCCGGTTTGAATTGCTGGGCATTCACCTGTCCGACATGTAAAGGACGACGAGTGACCGGTTGCCCAAAGATATCCGTCAAGCCGTTGGGCAAGCTGACGCTCAGTTGCACCACCGCAGCTCGCTGGGAAACAGGATCGCGAATCATGCAATCGAAGAGTCCGGTGATTTCACACTGAAGCTGCATCTTGAAACGGCTAGACGAGGAAATGTTGAAGGTTTGATCGCGAAACAACCGGGTTGGCTTGCGCCCCTGGGTCAGCCAGGACTGCCAGCCACCCGCCGGCACCAGTTCCACCCGATCACCACCGGGGGGAATATCCACTTTGAGCGTATGCCGTACATCCAGGGAGAAGTTGAGGATCAACTGATTGTCATCGGGAATCATCACATCGCCCATGTCGAAATCCTGATGAGGGCCGACCGTATACGCAACGGTACCTGTGTATTTACCCCCCAGCATGTTCAGCGGATCAGGGGTGCGCAGCTCATACGCGAACACAAAATACTGATAACGAAAGGCGAGCGGAATCTCGAACAGTGCTTTCTTGCTACATACGCCTGCTCCAACGGGAACCATCCAGAAACTGTTGTAACCATGGTGGCCGGCAGTGGATATGCCGACGCCGCCACAAGGCGCTGGCGCATAGACCCACGCGCCTCCCTCCCACAAATTGTCCCACCACCCTCCATTGGTCAGTTCGCCGATGGCCCGGGGTAAGCCGGCTTCGTGACCAATACCCGCAATGCGTATGGACAGCTCCTTTGAATCGCCCGACTCATGAGTCACGCGCACCGTTCTCCACTCAGAGGGGACCTTCGCCATCCCGCCCTGGCGAGGGTCCGCATGATTGGCCAGGATCGGTGCGTTGGCAGCAAACGCTATGGGGGCAATCAGACTGAATAGCCCACGAGGCTCGCAAGCACTCGGGACTTGGCGACAGAACCCCCCGGACGGTGTCTGATTGATGAATACATTCTTTTGGGGTTGTGACGAGTCGGGCGCGAAGGACGCCTCGATGTCCAAGACCGCCGCATTCGCCTGCAGGGCAAAGGCAACACTAAAGAAGCTGATTGATCCAAAACGCTTCAGGCTCTGGGCTAGTGGTTTGCTGTGCAATCTTTTCATATCGGCAACACCGCGTTGAAGATCATATTGATACTGCCAAAGTACTTGCCGGGCTTGTAAACCCCGTCGGCAGGCGGCATCGGGAGGACTTCCAGCAACACGCGTTTTCCGGGCGCTGCATCGGTCATGGACACCACTTCGCCGCTCTCGTGTTCGCTCAACAATTTGCCGTTGAACAGCACCCGCAAGGCGATGTCATCGGCATCGGTGCCGTTAGACAGATAGGGGCGTCCGTCAAGCCGCGCTTCGATCGAGCCTGCCACATTCTTCACATCGAAATACTTGCGCAGGCTGCCCAGTGTCGACGTCGCCACCTTCCACGGCAGTTGCTGCTCGCGATGAATCCAGCCCGAGTCCGAGGGGATGACGTAAAACGCCGGGGTCGGAATGGTCACGTACACTTCGAAGGTGTGCTCTTCCCGGGCGGCGAATACACCCGCGCTCGCCGCCATCACGGCGGCCGACAACCAGACCTGGATCAGCTTCCTGTTCATGGGTCAGCCCTTCACGTCGAGGTTTTTGCTGCGTTCACCTTCGACCAAGGTGAAGCGGTATTCGCGACCGGCCTGCTTTTCGAACTCAAAAGTGCGACCTGCGAGGATGTGATGCTTGGTCGTGGGCTGGCAGTCCTGATCGTTTTTGACCGCGCAGTCCTTGAACTCATCGATCACCACAACGGAGTTGCCGTTGTTGCGGATCCGATAGGTGCTTGTGGCGTTTTCAACCGCGCTGTCAAAGCGTGTTTCCTTGGGCCGCACGAAAAACACCGCGCCATAACCTGCCAGCACGGTGACACCGGCGGACAGCGACTTTTTGTAGTCTTCCTGTTCTTCGCTGGACAGCGCGAACGCGTCTTCCTTCTCCGGCACCACCGGTACAAAACGCACCCTGAAATACCGCTCCCGGTCACGCTCGCCCATGTACAGCAAACGCGTGCCCTGCATGCCGTTGGCCGGCACGATCAACCGCGCCGGGCTGGCCATCAAGCCGTCGCGGGAGCTGCCATCGGCATTGGATTGAAGCGGTACTTCCTGCGACTTGCCATCGGCGTCGTAGAGAATCTCGAGGATGTTGACCTTGACGAATGCCGTACTGTCGCCGCCATTGAACACACGTTTCAGGAAGGTGCTTTTATCTCCGTCCAGATAGTCGTAGACGGTACCGATATTGATGCTCGGGCTAGCGTGAGCCGTTTGGGTGAACAAACAAAAACCAACTAATACCAACAGACGTTTCATCGTCCCTACCTCGTTAATTAATCCGGTTTGCCGGGGGTTAACCCGCAGTTCGAGCCTTGAACGTCGCATCCGCCAACGTATCCGGCGTGCAACGCAGATCGCCGATCATCAGCACGTTGTTTTCCGTGCGGCCATCGCTCGGGTCGAGACGGAACTGGCACAGCAACTGGTTGCCGTGGCGCACCTCCAGGGTCGGTGAGCCGGCGTTCATTTCCATGGAGAAGAAGCCGTCCACTTCACTCACCCCGCGACTGGCGTGGTTGATGATGTGGTGGCCCTTGAGCGGGTTGCCCTGCGGGTCGATCAAGCGACCGAGCACGGTCAGGGTTCTCATCACTTTCACCTGGCGATATTCCACCCCCCCTTTGTTCAGGTGATAGCTGGAACGAGCCGGCTGGATGGTGGCTGCGGGAACGTGGTTACCCTCGAAATCGAAACTGACCGAGCTACTTTTGTAGGCGGTGATCGGCACGAAATTGCGCCCTGGCTTGAGTATCGCGCTGCCGCCGCTCAAATCATCGGCGCGCAAGGCGATGTCCTCGATGTCCGACTCCACGTCGATGATCATCCCGGCACCGTTGCGGTGGTATTGGCTGGTCATGACCATTTTTTGCCCGCCGACGGCCACGGTGCTTTCGAGGTTCAAGCCGCCGGTGAGGTCGTTGTTGAAGGACGAACGCTGGATGAAGCCGTCGCCATTGACCAGGTCCGAACTCATGGTCGCCATGGCATTCAAGCCGATGCCATAGGTATCGGTGATGGCCGAGGCGGAGACGCTTTGCAGCACATGGTCCTGCAGGGTTTTGCGATAGGTGATCGAGGCATTGTTATCGCGCCCGCCTTCCCTCGCGGTGCGGGTGCCAATGCTGCCGGAAATCTGTTCACCGGGACCGCCCAACGCGATATTCACACTCAAGTCGATGCCGCGATTGCGGTCGTCTCCCGAACTCACGCTGCCCGGCCGATCGAACAGCGACAGGCGCCAATTGGCGTCACTGCCAAACAGTTGAGTGCGCTGGCTCCAGCCCAGGTCCACGCCCGTGCCGTTGATGTTGCCTTCACTGTGGGACACCCGGGCGTTGATTGAGCTTTTAGTGGTGACTCGGTGATTGATCGACAGCGACGAATTGCTGGTTTGGCCGACGAACACATTGCGCTGCCGCACCCGCGTGCCATCGGGCAAGGTGTCGTAGAGCCGAGTGGTGTCGAGCCAGCTGCGGGTGTGACTGGCGACGAGACTGCCGCTGCCGTAGGAATAAAGGCCCTGTACATCGAGGCCGGTGCCGTAGTCTTGAGTCTTGTAGACGTTGGCGAACAGGCTGGCGTTATTGACGATGGCCCAGTCCACCGAGGTGCCGTATTGCAGCGAGTCGCGCACCTGGCGAGCGTTCAGGCCGAGGATTACGCGTGGGTGAAACAGGTAGTTAAACGCCGCACCGGCGGTCATGTCGCCATCGTGCTGCTCCTCCCAGTTGCTGAGCAACTTCGATTCGCGACCCGCAAACAGGTTGTAGCGCCAGCGCTCCTCATGGTTGCGCCAGTTGCTCGGTTTGTAGACCAGTTCCTGGGTGCTGGAAGTGATTTGGCCGTCTTCGATCAGGCGCACTTCCACTTCATAGATGCCGCCCGGCAGCGCACGCGTATCGAGGGTCTGCAACCCTGCTGGCACGGCCTGGGTGTTGATCAGCAAACCGTCGCGGTAAATCTCCACCGAACCCTGTCGATTGGCGGTGACATAGATGGGGTACACCGCCGGTTTCGGGTTGTTGATGGCCAGGCTGTCGGAGCTGCCGTACATCACCCCCAGCGCGGTGTCGGGGCTGATGCCAAAGGCGCGGGGCTGACGGGTCAAGCCTTCGGAAGTCGGCGTGAAATAACCCAGGCGCAGGAAGTTGCCTTCCAGTTCGCGTTGAGTGAAGAGTTCGTACACGGCGTGGTAGAGCTTGTTGTCCAGGCCACCGAGTCGAGACAGTTGCAAGTTGACCGCCTGGGTCCAGTTGCCCAGGCTGCTGCTGGCGTCCAGGCCGTAGCGTCCGCCAAGGTCCTGATTCTGACCGCCATTGAGGTTCAACTGGTTGCGTATGATCAACCCGGTGCTGCCGTGCTCCGGCAGGTTGTAGTAACGCTGTACCTCACCGTCACGCTCGGCGTTTTCCGTGAGGATCGACACCAGGGAATTTTCAAGGCTGTAATGCACAGCCAACAGCTGCTCGGGGCATTTCGCCTGGCAGCCGCCCAAGGCTACGCCCTGCTTCAGATAGTTAGCCCAGGTGTCGCGCTCACTGGGCTTGATGGTGCTGTCGCTGACATCGACGAAGTTAACCAAAGTGACGCGATCGTCGCGCGTCAGCACAATCATCGCTTCACCAAGAAACTGTTGGTCAAGTTCCACGCGCACCGCCATCGGCACATCGAAGAAGTGTTCTTCGAAACCCTTCGGCAAGCCTTTGGCCTGCGCCAGCAAACTTCGAGGTGTGTGGCCGTTTTCCATGGGCGCGGCCACGGCAGTTGCGCAAAAACACAGGGCAAGCGCCGCCGCGATGGGAGTCATCGGGAACATGAACGAAATACTCTGAAGATAAATTCGTTGAAACCCGATCGACAGGCAGGGGTTACCCATCGACCGGTAAGTGTTAACGAATAAGGCTGGGCCTTAAGTCATGGCTGACTTAGTTGATGCGCGGAATGGCATCAAAGATCAGGACTGGATTGGCCGTGTAATTACCTGTCTGCGAGCTCATCGGCAGGGCGGCGGTAATCAACAGCACAGCCCGCATGCCAGCATTGGATTCAGTATCGCCAACCACTTCCTGGGAAGTACCGGTCAAGGTCACGCCGTTGAAGACGTACTTCAGCGCGATGAAGTCTTTACCGTTGTGCAGGGGTTGTGGACCACCTTCAACATAAGCGTTGACCGAACCGAGAGTGTGGCGGACATCGAAAGGCGCACTCAGCGTGCTCAATTTCTCATTTACCACGTCCCAGGTCATTTTTTCATCTTTACCGAATTCAGGATTCACCGGCTGGGCGTGGAATGCGTTGGTGGGAATAAAGGCGCTGATGTTGATGGACGAGCGCACTTCTTCCGCAGCGAACGCCATCGAAGAGCTGAGGGCCAGGAGAGTCATCGGGACGGCGATTGCAAACTTCTTGAACATTGTTGAGTACCTGTTTTTTTTCAAAGGATTGGTCTGTGGAAAGTTTAACGAACCGTGCCAGCAACCAGCGTGATGGCATTCCTGCTCAACTTTCGACGCCAACAATGATCAACCAAAATCCTAGGAAAGTAAGTACGAAAACTCCATGCAAGATGTAGTTAAAGTACCCCACGCACCCGTGGAAAAAGCACGAAAAACAACAGAGTAAGACATTTACCTATCAGCCATATCCTACACACAGTTTTTTGAACGAGCCCCATGACCGACAGGACACCGTTCCCCCCTTACGATAGGGGATAGGCAAACAGGGCTTATGACTAATAGCGACGACAAGAGTGGGGAGCTTTTGGCCCAGGAGCGGCGGCGCCGCTGGAGCCCAGGGCAGAAGCTGGCCATTGTTGAAACGGGTTTACCGGGTGATACGTGACAACAAACCTTTTGCTTGAACGTCGGATCAAACAACCCGGCGTGCCGCGTCGGCACGAAGGCCGTATTGCTATGCGGCAGCATCAATGTAACGGGGAGTTGGTGTCCGGTTTGGTAGGGGCAGTCCAGTTTTCGCAATAAAAACACACAGAAAAGAACTAAAACAACTTCTGTAAGAAGTGTACTACTTATTCATTAACTCATTACCAACAACAGTTGGAACCTGATAATTATTTTAGTCACTCTAAAATTACCAACACTCCCTTCTCCCGCCAGACCGGCGGAGCTTCTGGTCTCCCGACCGTCGGTCAATAAAGCTTGCGCACTGCATAAGATATATCTTACGTTGTATCTAGAAATCACAGGAGAAGGAAAAAATGAGAGACCATCATTCCCCGCACCGCGAACACGGCGACGGCCGTGACGGCTTCGAAAAACGTCCCGGGCGCGAACGCGGCGGCCGCGGCCCCCGGGTGTTCGCCCCCGGCGACTTGAAATTGCTGCTGCTGGCGCTGATTGCCGAGCAGCCTTGCCACGGATATGACTTGATCCGCCAGATCGAAGGCATGTTCGACGGCGCCTATAGCCCCAGCCCAGGGGTGATCTACCCGACCCTGACCTTTCTGGAAGAGAGCGAAATGATTCAGGGCGATGCCGAGGGTGGCAAAAAACGCTACAGCGTGACCGACGCCGGACGTCTGTCTTTAACCGAACAAGCGATTGCCCTGGACGGCGTGCGCACACGCATCGATGTGAGCAAGCGCTCGTTGCGCGGCCACGATCGCCCGCCGCAGATCCACGAGGCTGTGCATAACCTGCGTCATGCCTTGCAACTGCACCATGGACGCTGGAGTGCCGAAGAGATCCAGCGTGTCGCCAACCTGCTCAACAACACCGCCAAAGCCATTGTCGACGGCCCCGCCGTTCAATTTGCCCAGGAGCCAGCCGAATGACTGACGTTATCGTGCCTACCCCAACCATTCACCGCGTGATGCATGAAATAAAACGACGGCGCCTGGAGGTGCTGCGCGTCGTCGACCTGACGCCACGCATGCGCCGCATTACCCTCGGTGGGCCTGAGCTGGCCGGCTTCGTAAGCCTCGGCACCGACGACCACGTCAAACTGCTGTTCCCGCAGAATGCGGAGCAACAGGCGGCGCTGGAAACCCTGGTGCTCGGCGCCGGCAAGGACAACGGCCCGATGCCGGCCATGCGCGACTACACCCCGCGCCGCTACGACCTGGACGCCCTGGAGCTGGATATCGATTTCGTGCTGCACGGCGATGGCCCTGCGTCGACCTGGGCCGCACAGGCCCAACCCGGGCAGTTCCTGCACATCGGCGGGCCTCGCGGCTCGATGATCGTGCCGGATATCTTCGACAGTTACCTGCTGATCGGCGACGAGACCGCCCTGCCCGCCATCGCCCGACGCCTTGAAGGCCTGGCGGCCAATCGCAAGGCGCTGGTGGTGATCGAAGTGGAAAATGGCAAGGAACAGCAAGTGCTGCAGAGCGCTGCCGTGGTCAATGTGATCTGGGTGTTGCGCGAAGGGGGCAAAGACCATTTGTTGAGCACTGTGCGCCAGATCCAGGTGCCAGCCGGCAGCCTGTACGCGTGGGTGGCAACCGAGAGCAAGGTGTCGCGGCAGATACGTCGGGTGTTGCTCGACGAGCACGGTTTGAACGAACAGTTCGTCAAGGCCGTCGGCTACTGGCGGCTGGACGACAGCGACGAGGAGTAATGAGGTTTGAACTGTAGGAGCGAGCATGCTCCGGGCGGCGTTCCGACGAAAAACCTGAGAGCACCGCGGGGCGCCAGGCTTCCCGCGTTATCGTTGACCTCCATCGCGAGCAGGCTCGCTCCTACAGTTGATCGGGTACATCCGAGAGCCCAGTGGTCACCGCCACCGACGATCCAGCGCCATCAACAACAAAGCAATCACCACAAACCCCATCAGTAATCCGCCGGCATTCAAAAACACCTGTGGATAACCCAACTTGTCCACATCAATGAACGGATAGGGATAAGCCGCCAACACGTGCCCGCGAAGCAGTGTGTATGCGAAGTACAGCAACGGGTAAATCAGCCACAGCGCAATGTGCCGCAGACGCAAGGTGCCTTTCGGCACACAGAACCACCAATACAGCAGAAACAGCAGCGGCATCACGTCGTGCAACAGTTCATCGGCCAGCCATTGCCAGCCTTGCGGATGCCACAAATGCCGCAACAGCAGGTTGTAGGCCAGGCTAACCACCACGATGCTCACGGCAACACCGCTACTGACCCCCGGCTGCAGAAACCAGCGACGCGCCGCCGACTCGCGGGACGTGGCTGCACAGGTCAGCACGGTCGCCACCAGGGTGTTGCTCAGCACGGTGAAAAAACTGAAAAAACTCATCAGCCCGCCCAGCAGGCTGGCGCCGATGCTCCAGCGCGCAAAAAAAATCAGGTACAGCTGAATACTCAGCCCGGCCCAGCCCAGCACGGCCGCCAACGTCATCAAGCGTCGCTGCACGCCTTCCTTGGGTGGCATGTCAAACCGGGCGCTTGGTGCGCATCAGCTTCACGTATAAGCGCTCCACTTTCTCCCGTGCCCACGGGGTCTTGCGCAGGAACGTCAGGCTCGACTTGATGCTCGGATCGCTCTTGAAGCAACGTATATCGATGCGCTCGGCCAATCCCGACCACTCGTAATGGGTCACCAGCGCATTGAGGATCTGTTCCAGGGTGACGCCGTGCAGCGGATCGGGGTTGTGTTCGTTCATGCCAGGCCTTCGAGCAGGAGTGGGAATTGGAAGCCGCGCACCTTACGTTAAATGTAGGTGAAACCCAAAAGATCGCATCCTGCCCCAGCGCCTACAAGGACTGTTACCGAATCCGAAAGGATGCATGTCAGGAAAAGACCTTTCTCTATTTGTAACAGAACATTATCCTTACGCCCGCTTTAGCTGAAACGTTTCCTCCTCTGCTTTGCGTCTGCCGTTTTACGTTCATTCCCCAGAAAAAGATCAAGAATTTCTTCTCTATGCCTGATTTACGACTCCCCAAAGACAGCGCTGTCTTCAAGACTACTGTTAGCCTGCTCACAGGCCTAGGCGCTTTCAGCCTCGTTACGTGCACCCAGGCGGCGCCCGCCTTCGACAGCGACTCCCCGTGGATGCTTGGCGACTGGAACGGCACCCGCAGTGATCTTTCGGCGAAGGGCTACGATTTCAAGATCGACTACACCGGCGAAATGGGCAGCAATCTGCAGGGCGGCTTCGACCAGGATCGCACCGCTCGCTACAGCGATCAGTTTGGTTTCGGCACTCACCTGGACCTGCAGAAAATCCTTGGCTGGGATGACGCAGAGTTCCAACTGACCATCACCAAGCGCAGCGGCAACAACATCAGTAACGACCGGATCAATGACCCGCGAGTGGGCGGATTCACTTCGGCACAGGAAGTCTGGGGCCGTGGCCAGACCACGCGCCTGACGCAGATGTGGTACCAGCAGAAGTTCCTCGACCAGACGCTCGACATCAAGGTCGGCCGTTTCGGCGAAGGCGAAGACTTCAACAGTTTTCCCTGCGACTTCCAGAACCTGGCGTTCTGCGGCTCCCAGGTCGGCAACTGGGTGGGCGACATCTGGTACAACTGGCCCGTCAGCCAGTGGGCGATGCGGGTCAAGTATCACCTGACGCCCGAACTGTACGCACAGGTTGGCGCCTATGAGCAAAACCCGTCGAACCTCGATCGCGACAACGGCTTCAAGCTCAGCGGCAGCGGCACCCAAGGGGCCATCCTGCCGGTGGAGCTGGTGTGGACACCAAAGTTCAACGGCCTGCCGGGTGAATACCGTGCCGGCTACTACTACAGCAACGCCGACGCCACCGATGTCTACAAAGACAGCAACGGCCAGCCCGCCGCGCTGAGTGGCGAGGCTTATCGCAGCGCCTCAAGCAAGCACGGTGTTTGGCTCGGCCTGCAGCAGCAAGTCACCAGCATTGCCAGCGACCATTCCCGAGGCCTGAGCCTGTTCGCCAATGGCACGATGCACGACAAGAAGACCAACGCCATCGACAACTATGTCCAGGCCGGCCTCGTCTACAAAGGCCTGTTCGATGCCCGCGCCAGGGATGACATCGGTTTCGCCATGGCCCGCGTGCACGTCAACCCGGCGTACCGCAAGAATGCCGAGGCGCGTAATCAGGCCAATGCTGTCTTTGACTACGACAACCCGGCCTACCTGCCGCCCCAAGACACCGAATACAGCGCCGAACTCTACTACGGCGTGCACGTCACGAACTGGCTGACGGTGCGCCCGAACCTGCAATACATCCGCCACCCCGGTGGCGTGAACGAGGTCGATGACGCGCTGATTGGCGGGATCAAGATCCAGTCGTCCTTCTAACCAACACCCCAAACCCTGTGGGAGCGAGCCTGCTCGCGAAGAGGCCATCACATCCAACATTAGCGTCGGATGACACAGTGCTTTCGCGAGCAGGCTCGCTCCCACAAGGGATTACATCGACTGAACACCTGTTATATGAACCACGCCCCCGCGGGATCGTCATCTACAGTGAACCTGCGCGGGACCACTTGAAACGTCACGGAGAACCACACTATGAGCACTGAGGGTGCTTTGAGTCGAAGCCGTCTGTTGCCGACCCTGCTCGGCATACTGCTTCTGCTAATGGGCCTGGCCATGCTGGCCGGCGGGATCAAGCTGAGCATGCTCGGCGGCTCGCTGTACTACCTGCTGGCCGGTATCGGTCTTGCGCTGACCGGCATCCTGCTGATCGCCGCGCGCCGTGCCGCGTTGGGCCTGTACGCGCTGGTACTGTTCGCCAGCACCGTTTGGGCACTGTGGGAAGTCGGCCTCGACTGGTGGCAGCTGGTGCCGCGCCTGGCGATGCTGTTCGCGCTGGGCCTGGCGATGTTGCTGCCGTGGTTTCGCCGTCCGCTGCTGCGTGATGGCGCCGCCCCCATGGGCACCGGCGCACTGAGCGTGGCTGTGGTGATCGCAGGCGCGACCGCCTTGGCCAGCCAGTTCACCAACCCGGGCGAAATCAAGGGCCAACTGGACCGCGACAGCGTGCCGGGCATGACCAACACCGCGCCGGCCATGCCCGACGGTGACTGGAACTCCTACGGCCGCAGCGCCCATGGTGACCGTTACTCGCCGCTGGCGCAGATCACCCCGCAGAACGTCAACAAACTGGTACCGGCCTGGACTTACCGCACCGGTGACCTGCCAGGGCCGAACGACCCGGGCGAAACCACCGCCGAAAACACCCCGCTGAAAGTCAACGGCATGCTCTACGTGTGCACGCCGCACAGCCAGGTGATCGCCCTGGACCCGGACACCGGCAAGGAAATCTGGCGTTTCGATCCGAAGCTGTCGACGCAGAATGCGGCGAACTTCAAGGGTTGGGCGCACATGACCTGCCGTGGCGTGACCTATCACGATGACGCGGTGTACGCCTCCGAACAGAGCCCGACCGGTTCGGCCAGCCCGGCCCCGGCCAGCGCTTGCCCGCGCAAGATCTTCCTGCCGACCGCCGACACCCGCCTGATCGCGCTGAACGCCGACACCGGCAAAATGTGCGAAGACTTCGGCGACAAGGGCCAGGTCGACCTGCGCGCCAACATCGGCGGTTTCACGGCCGGCGGTTACTACTCCACCTCGCCACCCGCGGTCACCAAGGACCTGGTGGTGATTGGCGGCCACGTCACCGACAACGTTTCCATCGACGAGCCAAGCGGCGTGATCCGCGCGTTCGACGTGCACACCGGCAAACTGGTGTGGAACTGGGACAGCGGCAACCCGGACGACACGACGCCGATTGCCGAGGGCAAGACCTACACCCGCAACTCGCCAAACATGTGGTCCGTGTTCGCGGTCGATGAAAAACTCGGCATGCTGTACCTGCCGATGGGCAACCAGACCCCGGACCAGTTCGGCGGCGCGCGTACCCCTGAATCGGAACTGCACGCGGCCGGCCTGACTGCCCTGGACATCGCCACCGGCAAAGTGCGCTGGCACTTCCAGTTCACTCACCATGACCTGTGGGACATGGACGTAGGCGGCCAGCCGACCCTGATGGACCTCAAGACCGCCGACGGCGTGAAGCAGGCCGTCCTGGCGTCGACCAAGCAAGGCAGCATCTATGTGCTGGACCGCAGCACCGGCCAGGCCATCGTGCCGATCAACGAAGTACCGGTGCCGCAAGGCGCGGTGGAAGGCGACCACACCTCGCCGACGCAACCCAAATCCGACCTGAACCTGATGCCACCGCCGCTGCAAGAGCGCGACATGTGGGGCGTCACGCCGTTCGACCAACTGATCTGCCGGATCGACTTCAAATCCTTGCGCTACGACGGCCCGTTCACCCCGCCATCGCTGCAGGGTTCGATCGTCTATCCGGGCAATTTCGGTGTGTTCGACTGGGGCGGCATCTCGGTTGACCCGGTGCGTCAGATCGCGTTCGTGAACCCGAGCTACATGGCGTTCAAGTCGAAAATGATCCCGGCCGCCGAAATCGCCGCCCAAGGCCCGCGCAAAAGCGAAACCGAAGGCGTGCAACCCAACAAGGGCGCGCCGTACGGCGTGGTGCTCGAAGCCTTGCTGTCGCCAATGGGCCTGCCGTGCCAGGCGCCAGCGTGGGGCTACGTGGCCGCGATCGACCTGACCACCCATGAAAAAATCTGGATGCACAAGAACGGCACCGTGCGCGACAGCTCGCCGGTTCCGATCCCGCTGAGCATGGGCGTACCAAGCCTGGGCGGCACCTTCATCACCGCCGGTGGCGTCGGTTTCCTCAGCGGCACCCTGGACCAGTATCTGCGGGCCTACGACGTGAAAAACGGCAAGCAACTGTGGGAAGGTCGCCTGCCCGCAGGCGCGCAAACCACGCCGATGACCTACACCGGCAAGGACGGCAAGCAATACGTGCTGGTCGTGGCTGGCGGCCACGGTTCGCTGGGCACCAAACAGGGCGACTATGTGATTGCCTACAAGCTGTCGGAATAAGTAACAACCGTAGCTAGCGCCAAGGCGACCCTCGCAAGGGGGTCGCCTTTTTTGTGGGCGAGCTATCAGTCCAAAAGCAGCGCCCGGGGCCTTGCCTCAACGCCACAGCGGTCTAACATCAAACGAAAGGAAATTTTGTCCCAATCCCCTCAAGTTGAAGGACTCGACTACCGACACAGTACTGATCGGGCAATTGCCCCAGACACAGCAAATCGGCCAAGCTGCTGGCATTATCCCGCAGGATGGATTGTCCCTTTGACTGCCACCACGGGATTGCCAATACTCATGGCAACTTGATGCTACCCGCACGGAACAAGGAATTACCCTTTGAAGCTGGAACTCAAGAACAGCTTGTCGGTGAAGTTGCTCCGGGTCGTGCTCCTGTCGGCATTGATCGTCGGCGTGGTCTTGAGCTGCGCGCAGATTGTTTTCGATGCCTATAAAACACGCCAGGCCGTCGCCAGCGATGCCGAACGCATTCTCGACATGTTCCGCGACCCTTCGACCCAGGCCGTCTACAGCCTGGATCGGGAAATGGGTATGCAGGTAATCGAAGGCCTGTTCCAGGATGATGCGGTGCGTCAGGCCTCCATAGGCCATCCCAACGAAGCCATGCTGGCGCAAAAATCCCGTGAGTTGCAGCAGTCCAGCAGTCGCTGGCTGACCGACCTGATCCTCGGCAAGGAACGCACCTTCACCACCCAGTTGGTGGGACGCGGCCCTTACAGCGAGTATTACGGCGACCTGAGCATTACCCTCGACACCGCCACCTACGGCAAGGGTTTTATCGTCAGTTCGGTAATCATCTTCATTTCCGGGGTATTGCGTGCCCTGGCGATGGGCCTGGTGCTGTACCTGGTCTATCACTGGCTGTTGACCAAACCCCTGTCGCGCATCATCGAGCACCTGACCGAAATCAATCCCGACCGCCCCAGCGAGCACAAGATTCCATTGCTCAAGGGCCACGAGAAGAACGAACTGGGGCTGTGGATCAACACCGCCAACCAGTTGCTCGAATCCATCGAGCGCAACACGCACCTGCGCCACGAAGCGGAAAACAGCCTGTTGCGCATGGCCCAGTACGATTTCCTTACCGGCCTGCCGAACCGCCAGCAATTGCAAACGCAGCTGGACAAGATCCTCGTCGATGCCGGCAAGTTGCAACGCCGGGTTGCGGTGCTGTGCGTCGGGCTCGATGACTTCAAGGGCATCAACGAACAGTTCAGCTACCAGACCGGCGACCAGCTGCTACTGGCCCTGGCCGATCGCCTGCGCGCGCACAGTGGACGCCTGGGCGCCCTCGCCCGCCTGGGTGGCGACCAGTTCGCCCTGGTGCAGGCCGATATCGAACAACCCTACGAAGCCGCCGAACTGGCCCAAAGCATCCTCGATGACCTGGAAGCGGCGTTTGCCCTCGATCATCAGCAGATCCGCCTGCGCGCCACCATTGGCATCACCCTGTTCCCCGAAGATGGCAACAGTACCGAGAAGCTGCTGCAAAAAGCCGAACAGACGATGACCCTGGCCAAGACGCGCTCGCGCAACCGCTATCAGTTCTACATCGCCAGCGTCGACACCGAGATGCGCCGCCGTCGCGAGCTGGAAAAAGACCTGCGCGACGCACTGGTCCGCGACCAGTTCTACCTGGTCTACCAACCGCAGATCAGCTACCGCGATCACCGGGTCGTTGGCGTCGAAGCGTTGATTCGCTGGCAGCATCCCGAGCACGGGCTGGTACCACCGGACCTGTTCATTCCGCTGGCCGAGCAGAACGGCACCATCATCGCCATTGGTGAATGGGTGCTGGACCAAGCCTGCAAACAATTGCGCGACTGGCACGACCAGGGCTTCAGCGACATGCGCATGGCCGTGAACCTTTCCACCGTGCAATTGCACCACGCCGAGTTGCCTCGGGTGATCAACAACCTGATGCAGATGTATCGCCTGCCGCCACGCAGCCTGGAGTTGGAGGTCACCGAAACCGGCCTGATGGAAGACATCAGCACCGCCGCCCAGCATCTGCTCAGCCTGCGCCGCTCCGGTGCGCTGATCGCGATCGACGATTTCGGCACCGGTTATTCGTCACTGAGTTATCTGAAAAGCCTGCCGCTGGACAAGATCAAGATCGACAAGAGTTTCGTCCAGGACCTGCTCGATGACGATGACGACGCAACCATCGTTCGCGCCATCATTCAGTTGGGCAAGAGCCTGGGCATGCAGGTGATCGCCGAAGGCGTGGAAACCTTGGAGCAGGAGGCCTACATCATCTCCGAAGGCTGCCACGAGGGTCAGGGCTACTTCTACAGCAAGCCCCTGCCGGCCCGCGAGCTGGTGGCTTATCTGAAGCAAGCCCAGCGCAGTAACGCGGCAATCTTGTAACCCCCCCTGTAGGAGCGAGCATGCTCGCGAAAAACGCCAACGATAACGCAGCGCTTCTGGTTACCCGCGTCGTCGATTCGTTTTTCGCGAGCATGCTCGCTCCTACAGAGTGAATAAGAAATATTTCCAACCGCAACCCTTTACACATAATGCGAAAGATTTGCATTATGTGTCACTTTTGCGCGCCGGACGCGTTATTCCACCCCCTCTCGAAGCAGGATGTTCGCCATGATTCGTATGCCTCTGGCTACCGCCAGTCTGTTGGCCATCGCAATTTCCCTCGCCGGTTGCGGTGAAGGCAAAGACAAAGAAAAAGCGGCCGCTCCTGCGCCAGCGGCCAGCACTTCTGCGGCCCAAGTCGCACCAGCTGCTGCGCCTGCCGCTGCCAGCAAAGTCGACGAAGCGGCCGCCAAAGCCGTTGTCGCGCACTATGCCGACATGGTTTTCGCCGTTTACAGCGATGCCGAATCTACTGCGAAAACCCTGCAAAGCGCCGTCGACGCCTTCCTCGCGAAGCCGAACGCCGACACCTTGAAAGCCGCCAAGGCCGCCTGGATCGCTGCTCGCGTTCCTTACCTGCAGAGCGAAGTGTTCCGCTTTGGCAACACCATCATCGACGACTGGGAAGGCCAAGTGAACGCCTGGCCACTGGACGAAGGCCTGATCGACTACGTCGACAAATCCTACGAGCACGCACTGGGTAACCCCGGCGCCACGGCCAACATCATCGCCAATACTGAAATCCAGGTCGGCGAAGACAAGGTCGACGTGAAGGACATCACCCCGGAAAAACTCGCCAGCCTGAACGAGCTGGGCGGTTCCGAGGCCAACGTCGCCACCGGCTACCACGCCATCGAATTCCTGCTCTGGGGCCAGGACCTGAACGGCACCGGCCCTGGCGCCGGCAACCGTCCAGCTTCCGACTACCTGGAAGGCAAAGGCGCCACTGGCGGCCACAACGATCGTCGCCGCGCCTACCTGAAATCCGTGACTCAATTGCTGGTCAGCGACCTGGAAGAAATGGTCGGTAACTGGAAGCCGAACGTGGCCGACAACTACCGCGCCACCCTGGAAGCGGAACCGGCTGAAAGCGGCCTGCGCAAAATGCTGTTCGGGATGGGCAGCCTGTCCCTGGGCGAACTGGCGGGCGAGCGCATGAAGGTTTCCCTGGAAGCCAACTCCCCGGAAGACGAACACGACTGCTTCAGCGACAACACCCACAACTCGCAGTTCTACGATGCCAAAGGCATTCGTAACGTGTACCTGGGCGAATACACCCGTGTCGACGGCAGCAAGATGACCGGCGCCAGCCTGTCGTCCCTGGTGGCCAAGGTCGATCCAGCGGCAGACACCGCATTGAAAGCCGACCTGGCTGCCACCGAAGCCAAGATGCAGGTCATCGTCGACCACGCCAACAAGGGTGAGCACTACGACCAGTTGATCGCTGCCGGCAACACCGCCGGCAACCAGATCGTCCGTGACGCCATCGCATCCCTGGTCAAGCAGACCGGTTCGATCGAAGCCGCCGCTGGCAAACTGGGCATCAGCGACCTGAACCCGGACAACGCTGATCACGAGTTCTGATCACCGCTGGCTCTTCGGTTGCCGATCGTTCCCACGCTGATCGTTCCCACGCTCTGCGTGGGAATGCAGCCCGGGACGCTCCGCGTCCCAAATCAAAAGCCGAACGCGGAGCGTCCGTTGAGGCATTCCCACGCGGAGCGTGGGAACGATCATCTGCCTAAGCGAACGATAATTCCTCTTATTCAAATTCCCATCCCCTGTTAGACTTTGCGCCCTTGTTTTGCTCGTCTTGCAGGATGTCTGATGCCCTCGCTGCCTCTTCGCTTGTCCGCACTGTTGTTGGCCCTGGGCCTGAGTGCCTGCGATGACGCCCCGAAATTCACCCAGGCTGAACCCGGTGAAGCCCGCTCCGGCGGCGGTACGACCGTGCGCAAGACCGATCAGAACGCCTTTTCGCTGCCCTCCGCTAACCTGCCGCCATCGCGGCGTGTGGACTTCAGTGTCGGCAATAGCTTTTTTCGTAATCCCTGGGTGATCGCTCCGTCGACCACCACCGCTCGCGACGGCCTCGGTCCGCTGTTCAACACCAATGCCTGCCAGGGCTGCCATATCAAGGACGGCCGCGGTCACCCGCCTGCGCCAGATGCGCGCAATGCCGTGTCGATGCTGATACGCCTGTCGATTCCCGACACCCCAGCCTACGCCAACGTCATCGAGCAACAGGGTGTCGTACCGGAGCCCGTGTATGGCGGGCAGTTCCAGGACATGGCCGTGCCCGGCGTGACGCCGGAAGGCAAGGTGCGGGTCGACTACTCGCCGGTGATGGTTCGCTTCAAGGACGGCACCGAAGTGGAACTGCGCAAGCCGAGCCTGAACATCACCCAGCTGAACTACGGCCCGATGCACCCCGACACGCGCTTCTCGGCCCGTGTCGCACCTGCGATGATCGGCCTGGGCTTGCTGGAAGCCATTCCTGAAGAGGCCATCCTGGCGAATGCGGACGCGCAGGCCAAAGCGAAAAACGGCATCGCCGGGCGCCCGAACCGGGTCTGGGATGATATGCAGCAGAAAACCGTGCTCGGGCGATTTGGCTGGAAAGCCGGGCAGCCGAACCTCAATCAACAAAATGTCCATGCGTTTTCCGGTGACATGGGCCTCACGACCCACCTGAGGCCCTTTGACGACTGCACCGACGCGCAAACGGCCTGTAAGCAGGCACCCAATGGCAACGGCCCCGATGGCGAGCCGGAAGTCAGCGACAACATCCTGCGCCTGGTGCTGTTCTACACCCGTAACCTCGCCGTACCGGCGCGCCGCGATGTCGGCACGCCGCAAGTGCTGGCCGGCAAGACCCTGTTCTACCAGGCCGGTTGCCAGTCCTGTCACACACCCAAGTACACCACCGCCGCCGACGCCGCCGAAGCTGAATTGGCCAATCAAGTGATTCGCCCCTACAGCGATCTGCTGCTGCATGACATGGGCGATGGCCTGGCCGACAACCGCACCGAATTCCAGGCCGGAGGGCGCGACTGGCGTACCCCGCCGTTGTGGGGCATTGGTTTGACTCAAGCCGTCAGTGGCCACACCCAGTTCCTGCACGACGGCCGCGCCCGCAACCTGCTCGAAGCTGTGCTCTGGCATGGCGGCGAGGCAAAAGCGGCGCAACAACAGGTTTTGTCTTTCAATGCCGAGCAGCGCGCTGCGTTGTTGGCGTTCTTGAATTCCCTTTAATACCCATCTTCCCGCGGGAGCCCGACATGTTCCGTCCCAAATTGTTGTTCACCAGCCTTGCCGCGCTAGCCTTGGGCGCCTGCTCGCCACAGGACCCGCAGGCCGTCACTTCGGCTGCGATCGCCAAGTCGGTGATTCTGCCGACCTATACCCGCTGGGTTGAAGCCGACCGCCAGCTGGCCGTCAGCGCCCTCGCCTACTGCGAAGGCAAGGCAAATCTCGAAACCGCCCGCGCCGACTTCCTGCACGCGCAAAAAGCCTGGGCCGAACTGCAACCGCTGCTGATTGGTCCGCTGGCCGAGGGCAACCGTGCCTGGCAGGTGCAGTTCTGGCCCGACAAGAAGAACCTGGTCGGCCGCCAGGTCGAGCAACTGGTCACTGCACAACCGCAGATCGATGCTGCTGCACTGGCCAAATCCAGCGTGGTGGTCCAAGGCCTGTCGGCCTACGAATACATCCTGTTCGACAGCAAGCCTGATGTGGCCAACGCCGAGCAAAAGGCCAAGTACTGCCCGCTGCTGATCGCCATTGGCGAGCGTCAGAAACAGCTGGCCGAAGAAATCCTCAAAAGCTGGAACAACACCGACGGCATGCTCGCGCAAATGAGCAAGTTCCCGAACCAGCGCTACGCCGACTCCCACGAAGCAATCGCCGATCTGTTGCGCGTGCAGGTGACCGCCCTCGATACCTTGAAGAAGAAGCTCGGCACACCGATGGGCCGCCAGAGCAAAGGCGTGCCGCAGCCGTTCCAGGCCGATGCCTGGCGCAGCCAGTCGTCCCTGACCGCCCTGGAGGCCAGCCTCGCTGCGGCCAGAACGGTATGGGAAGGTGTCGACAACAAAGGCCTGCGCGGCCTGTTGCCAAGCGACCAGAAGCCATTGGCCGACAAGATCGACGCGGCCTACGCCGCTTCGTTGAAACTGTTCGCCAGCAGCCAGCGCTCGTTGACCGAAATGCTCAACGACGACGCCGGTCGCCAGCAACTCAATGATCTCTACGACAGCATCAACGTGGTCCACCGCCTGCACGAAGGCGAGCTGGCGAAGGCGTTGGGCATCCAACTGGGCTTCAACGCCAACGACGGTGACTGATGAGGGCGAGTTCCATGCTGCGACGCCAGGCTCTGAAATTAGGGAGTTTGCTGCTGGGTGCGGTGTCACTGGGCGGCTGGACGCTGTCCAGGCACAAGGATAAAAGCCCACTGCTGCTCTCGGCGCGGGACGATACCGACGGCAAGCACTACGCCGTCGGTTACCGGCTGGACGGCACCCGGGTGTTTGCCACCCAGGTCGGCCAGCGCTGCCATGACATCATCAATCACCCGACGCTGCCGATCGCGCTGTTCGTTGCCCGGCGTCCGGGCACCGAGAGCTACCTGATCGACCTGCGTGACGGCACGCTCCTGCAAACCGTGACGTCTCAGCCGAACCGGCACTTCTACGGTCATGCGGTGATTCACCACAGCGGTGACTGGTTGTACGCCACCGAAAACGACACCACCGATCCGGGTCGCGGCCTGCTCGGCGTGTACACGTTCGAAGGCGAACGCCTGGTGCACAGCGGTGAGATTTCCACCCACGGCATCGGCCCGCATCAAGTGTCGTGGATGCCCGATGGCGAGACCCTGGTGGTGGCCAACGGTGGTATCCGCACCGAAGCCGAAAGCCGGGTCGAGATGAACCTCAATGCCATGGAGCCGAGCCTGGTCCTGATGCAGCGCGACGGCACCCTGCTGAGCAAGGAAACCCTCGGCCAGCAGATGAACAGCGTGCGTCACCTGGGCATTGCCAGCGATGGCACCATCGTCGCCGGCCAGCAATTCATGGGGGCAGCCCACGAGCATTCGGAGCTGCTGGCGATCAAGCGTCCGGGCCAGCCGTTCGTGGCGTTCCCGGTGCCGGAGCATCAGTTGCAAGCCATGGGGCACTACACCGCCAGCGTTGCGGTGCACAGCGACTTGCGCCTGGTCGCGCTGACCGCGCCTCGGGGCAACCGCTTTTTCATCTGGGACCTGGACAGCGGCGAAGTGCGCCTGGACGCACCACTGCCCGATTGCGCCGGAGTGGGCGCGGTGGCCGACGGATTCGTCGTGACCTCGGGCCAGGGACGCTGCCGGTACTACGATTGCCGCCAGGCAAATCTGCTCGCCAAACCGCTGGATCTGCCGGCGGGGCTCTGGGACAACCATCTGCATCTGATGGCTTGAGTCAGGCCCAAAAAGATCGCAGCCTGCGGCAGCTCCTACAGGGTCATGTGTACACCTGTAGGAGCTGCCGCAGGCTGCGATCTTTTCCGGAACCGACAAAAATCAGCCATTGGATTCCCCTTCCCACTCGCGGTAATGTGCCCCACTGTCTCACCTGATTTCTCCAAGGAACTGGAAATATGCTGCGTCGCCGCATGCTGATCATGTTGGGTGTTGTACTGTTGATCGTGCTGGTCCTGGCCGGTTACAAAGCCTTCTCCATCTATACGATGATTCAGGGCTTCTCCGCGCCAAAACCGCCGATCAGCGTCGCCGTGGCCACGGCCATCGAACGGCCCTGGCAAGCCAGGCTGCCTACCGTAGGCACCCTCAAGGCGCTGCAAGGCGTAGACCTGAGCCTGGAGACCGATGGTACGGTCGTTGACCTGCAGTTCGAGTCCGGGCAGAAAGTCAAAGCCGGTCAACCCCTCCTGCGCCTGGACAGCGCCGTGGAAAGCGCGTTCCTCGAAACCGCCCTGGCCGACCTCGGCCTGGCCCAACTCGATTACGGTCGAGGAAGCCAGCTGGTGGGCAGCCAGGCCATTTCCAAAGGCGAGTTCGATCGACTGTCGGCGGTACTGAAAAAGAGCAAGGCCACGGTCAACCAACTCAAGGCCGCGCTGGGCAAAAAAAGCATCGTCGCCCCCTTCAGCGGGACCATCGGCATTCGTCAGGTGGACGTTGGCGACTACCTGGCCAGTGGCACCATGATTGCCACCCTGCAAGACCTCAGCAGCCTCTACGTCGACTTTTTCGTGCCAGAGCAGTCGGTGCCAAAGATCGCCATTGGCCAGCCGGTTGAAATCATCGTCGCGGCGTATCCGTCCCAGACCTTCCCCGGCACCATCAGTGCGATCAACCCGAAACTGGAAAACAGCACGCGCAACATGCAGGTCCGCGCGACCCTGGCCAACCCCGATGGCAAGCTGCTGCCAGGCATGTTCGCCAACCTGCAGGTGATGTTGCCCAACCCGCGGCCGAGCATCGTCGTGCCGGAAAGCGCGATCACCTACACGCTCTACGGCAACTCCCTGTATGTCGTTGCAGAGAAGAAGGCTGAAGACGGCAGCCTCGAAAAAGACGACAAGGGCCAGCCGATCCTGATCGCTGAACGGCGGTTCATTGAAACCGGTGAACGCCGCGACGGGCAGGTGGTGATTACCAAAGGTCTGCAGAACGGCGAAAAGGTGGTCACGGCCGGCCAGATCAAACTGGACAACGGTGCGCACATCGCCATCAGCGACGACAAGACCCTGGCCGAAAAGAACAGTCAGCCACGCGCTGACTGATCAAGGAACCCCCCAATGGCTTTTACCGACCCGTTCATCCGTCGCCCGGTGCTCGCCACCGTGGTCAGCCTGTTGATTGTGCTGCTGGGCTTCCAGGCCTGGAGCACGCTGCCGCTGCGCCAGTACCCACAAATGGAAAACGCCCTGATCACGGTCACCACCGCGTACCCCGGGGCCAACGCCGAAACCATCCAGGGCTACATCACGCAACCGTTGCAACAGAGCCTGGCCAGTGCCGAAGGTATCGACTACATGACTTCGGTCAGTCGGCAGAATTTCTCGGTGATCTCGATCTACGCACGCATCGGCTCCAACAGCGACCGCTTGTTCACCGAACTGCTGGCCAAGGCCAACGAGGTCAAGAACCGCCTGCCCCAGGATGCCGAGGACCCGGTGCTGAGCAAGGAAGCTGCCGACGCCTCGGCGCTGATGTACATCAGCTTCTCCAGCAAGGAGCTGAGCAACCCGCAGATTACCGATTACCTGTCGCGCGTCATCCAGCCGAAGCTGGCAACCTTGCCGGGCATGGCCGAAGCCGAGATTCTCGGCAACCAGGTCTTCGCCATGCGCCTGTGGCTGGACCCGGTGAAGCTGGCCGGTTTCGGCCTCAGCGCCAGCGACGTGACCAACTCGGTGCGCCAGTACAACTTCCTTTCCGCCGCGGGCGAAGTGAAAGGTGAGTACGTGGTCACCAGCATTAGCGCCAATACCGAGCTCAAATCAGCCGAAGCCTTCGCCGCGATCCCGCTCAAGGTCGAAGGTGACAGTCGCGTGCTGCTGCGCGATGTCGCGCGGGTCGAGATGGGAGCGGAAAACTACGACACCATCAGCTCGTTCGGCGGTACGCCCTCGGTGTACATCGGCATCAAGGCCACGCCTGCGGCCAACCCCCTCGACGTGATCAAGGAAGTGCGCAAGATCATGCCGGAGCTTACGGCCCAGCTGCCACCGAACCTGAAGGCGGAAATCGCCTACGACGCGACGCTGTTCATCCAGGCCTCGATCAACGAAGTGATCAAGACCCTGTTCGAAGCAGTACTGATCGTGATCGTGGTGGTGTTCCTGTTCCTCGGTGCGTTGCGCTCGGTGGTGATCCCGGTGGTCACCATTCCGTTGTCCATGATCGGCGTGATGTTCTTCATGCAGATGATGGGTTACTCGCTGAACCTGCTGACCCTGCTGGCGATGGTGTTGGCCATCGGCCTGGTGGTGGACGATGCCATCGTGGTGGTAGAAAACATCCACCGCCACATCGAGGAAGGCAAGACGCCGCTGGATGCCGCCATCGAGGGCGCCCGGGAGATCGCCATGCCGGTGGTCTCGATGACCATCACCCTGGCAGCGGTGTATGCGCCGATCGGCTTCCTCACGGGCCTTACCGGGGCGCTGTTCAAGGAGTTCGCCCTGACCCTGGCCGGTGCGGTGGTGATTTCCGGCATCGTCGCCCTGACCCTGTCGCCGATGATGTGCGCCCTGCTGCTGCGTCACGACGAAAACCCCACGGGCCTGGCCCATCGCCTTGACCTGATTTTTGAAAGCCTCAAGCG
Organism: Pseudomonas sp. EB271-G4-1; assembly: GCF_058791355.1. NCBI lineage: Bacteria > Pseudomonadati > Pseudomonadota > Gammaproteobacteria > Pseudomonadales > Pseudomonadaceae > Pseudomonas > Pseudomonas sp. EB271-G4-1. The sequence goes on along the minus strand of NZ_JBYTEO010000015.1, from coordinate 36,325 downwards.
CCGATACCAGACAATGCTCCACGGCACCCTCAACACCCGGCCGGTGGTGCTGGTGTTCGCGGTGATCGTGCTGTGCCTGATTCCCGTGCTGCTCAAGTTCACCAAGTCGGAACTGGCGCCGGATGAGGACCAGGGCATCATTTTCATGCTGGCCAGTGCACCGCAACCGACCAACCTCGACTACTTGAACACCTACACCGACGAGTTCATCACGATCTTCAAGGCGTTTCCCGAGTACTACTCGTCGTTCCAGATCAATGGCTTCAACGGTGTGCAATCGGGTATTGGCGGTTTCCTGCTCAAGCCCTGGAACGAGCGCAGCCGCACGCAGATGGAAATCCTGCCCGAGGTTCAGGCCAAGCTGGAGAGCATTTCAGGCTTGCAGGTATTCGGCTTCAACCTGCCTTCCCTGCCGGGTACCGGCGAGGGTCTGCCGTTCCAGTTCGTCGTCAACACGGCCAACGATTACGAGTTACTGCTGCAAGTGGTCGACCGGGTGAAAAAACGCGCGATGGAGTCTGGCAAATTCGCCTTCGTCGACGTCGACCTGGCCTTCGACAAGCCTGAAGTGGTGGTGGACATCGACCGCGCCAAGGCCGCCCAGATGGGCGTGTCGATGCAGGATCTGGGCGGCACGCTGGCGACGTTGCTGGGTGAGGCGGAAATCAACCGTTTCACCGTGGATGGCCGCAGTTACAAAGTCATTGCCCAGGTCGAACGCCCCTTCCGGGATAACCCTGACTGGCTGAACAACTACTACGTCAAGAACACCCAGGGCGAACTGCTCGCCCTCTCGACCCTGATCACCGTGACCGACCGGGCGCGCCCTCGGCAACTGAACCAGTTCCAGCAACTCAACTCGGCGATTCTTTCCGGGGTGCCGCTGGTCAGCATGGGCGAGGCCATCGACGCCGTGCGTCAGATCGCCCGGGAAGAAGCGCCGGCGGGCTTTGCCTTCGACTATGCCGGTGCATCGCGGCAATACGTCCAGGAAGGCAGTGCACTATGGGTGACCTTTGGCCTGGCACTGGCGATCATCTTCCTGGTACTGGCGGCCCAGTTCGAAAGCTTTCGCGATCCGCTGGTGATCCTGGTGACCGTCCCGCTGTCGATCTGCGGCGCCTTGCTGCCGCTGTTCCTCGGCTGGTCGAGCATGAACATCTATACCCAGGTCGGGTTGGTGACGTTGATCGGCCTGATCAGCAAGCACGGCATCCTGATCGTCGAATTCGCCAACCAGCTGCGCAAGGACAGGGGCCTGACGCCCCGCGAAGCGGTGGAGGAAGCCGCGGCCATTCGCCTGCGCCCGGTATTGATGACCACGGCGGCAATGGTATTCGGCATGGTGCCGTTGATCATCGCCACGGGGGCCGGCGCGGTGAGCCGGTTCGATATCGGTACGGTCATTGCCACCGGGATGTCGATTGGGACGCTGTTTACGCTGTTTGTGTTGCCGTGCGTGTATACGCTGCTGGCCAAATCCTCTCGCTAAGATCGTTCCCACGCTCTGCGTGGGAATGCCTCTACGGACGCTCCGCGTTCGGCTCTTGATTTGGGACGCGGAGCGTCCCGGGCTGCATTCCCACGCAGAGCGTGGGAACGATCTGCACTGCGCAACAAAAAAGGCCTCGCATCAGCGAGGCCTTTTATTTGGGCTTCATTGTGTTCAACTTTGCGGCCTCAATCCTTGAGAGAGTCCGAACATGAACAGCAACAAATCATGATCGGGTTGAGTGGCCACGGATGCCTTGGCAACCCGTGGCAACGGACAGTGCTCGCCACTGTGTACTGAACTTAAGACTTGCGTGCGGGGCTGCTCCCATGCCGCCACCGCGAGTGAAGCAACTGCCAAGGCTCCTACCAGAAACAAACCTCGCGCAACTTCAAGTTTCATTGCTATAAACCTTTGATAGCGCTGCCAAACGCCGTCTCATAAAAATAGACGAGTTTCTTCCAGTCCGTCGGGCTGAATGACGAGTGGCGGCGCAGCTGCTTCATGTCATGGGCCGCCGCCTGGCGAGCGGTCAAGCGCCGCCGGCACTTCTCCAGATCGATCAAGGCAACTTCGACTTTGGCTGCCTCACCCTCACCGGTGACGCGAACAAATACGTGCTTGATATAGATGCAGCTGTGTTGCCAACGCCCCTTGTGCATCCGCGCCAGGTTCTCGGCCAGGTCCTTGAGCACGCGATCGTGCACAGCCTCACCATGACGCTCGCGTCCGCCGCTTTCGTACCAACGTTCGATTTCCTCGAAGCCGTCCAAAGACTTGGTCACCAACAAGGCGCGCCACTTGTGCACGGGATCGCGTTGCGCTTCGCAGAACACGATTTCCGGGACGCGCACATCGAGCAGGCGCAAGCCGGTGAGTGCATCACGCTCGCGCAGCACCGTCGGCCGTCCGAAAGGGTGCAAAAGACCCCGATGGATATGGCCGGTCTGGCGTTTTACGTAGAGCAGTTGTCCATCACTGTCCATGAGACGCTGCACGCCACTCTCGCCACCGCGCCGGACGTTGGGCTCTTCCACCCATTCTCCGCGCTGATTCCAGAAGTAATCGAATCGGTCCTGGGAGGCGACGCCTGTTCCTGCTGCACACTGCTCTACCATCTGTTACCTCTTGCGTAATACATAAACTCGCCACATGGCATAGAGCGGCAAAAAGTCGATACGTTCCTGAATACGGAAACCAGCCTGCTCAAACTCCTTTTCTACGGTAGCCGCCGGTAACACAAATCTATTTTGGTAACCTTCCTGCCCACGGGTTCTCTCCGCGCGCTTGCGTTTCCAGGCTTTGAAGTTACCGTCGACCCACAGTGAAAGGATGACGCTGTCTCGGCTGACGCGCTCGAATTCGCGCAAGATCGCCAGTCGATGCTGGGCTTCACCGATGTGGTGGAGCAAACGCATGCAGAAAATGCTGTCGACAGCGTTATCCGGCAACGCAATGTCGAACGCGGACGTCTGCAAGGGTTGTACCCGTTTCACCACTTCAGCCGGTTGCGACTGTGTAGCGATCTTGATCATGGACTCGGAGTTGTCGGCACCGATGATCACGCGGTTGGGTTTCTCCGCCAGCATTGGCCAGAAACGCCCCGCACCGCAGGGCAGATCGAGAACCAGGCCCGGCTCGCCGACCAACGCCAGCGCCTTGCGCGCCATTTGTACGTCACGCCAGTGGGACAGGCGGCGGCCGACGCCATCCTTGTGTTTTTGCAGGTAACGTTTGGCGTGTTGATCGTCGTACTTGTTGGAAAAATCCAGTTTGATCGGGCCATCCACCATCATCAATCTCCTGAGCTTCTGATTCCAACCACCTTAGGCAGTCATGTGTGAGGGTCAGGTCATGCGATTGTGAAAATTTCGTGATGAAAACCTCGAAACGTTTCGAGGTATTACAAGGCGGCAATCTCAACCAACCGTCCAGCGACCATCAACTCACAGTCGACGCATTGAACTGGACCTGAAAACGACAGCCATTGGGTTCCATGGTCGTCAGGCTGACGCTCCAGCCCTGGTTTTCACAGATCCGTTGTACTAACGATAGTCCAAGCCCGAGGCCCTCTCCGCGTTTCTCGTTGCCTCGCACAAAAGGTTCGAACATCGCTTCGCGTTTTTCCTCGGGAATACCCACGCCACTGTCCTCGACCGTGAACCCGGTGGGCATCAGGCTCAGCCGGATAAATCCACGGTCGGTGTAATGCAATGCGTTACGCAGCAGGTTGCCCATGACCGCGTGCAATAGCGTTGCGTTATACCGAGTAGTGTGGGGACCACCCCAGTCGACAATCAGCTTGAGCCCCTTGGCCTCGATCGGCTCGCGCCACAGGTTGATCAAGCCGTCGGCCACTTCATCCAGCGTTTGCTGCGCAGACATGCCGGCGTCTTCGCGCTGAGCGCGGGCCAGCATCAGGAAAGTTTGTACCAACTCGCGCATTTCTTCACTGGCGCGGGCAATTCGCTCGACCTGGGCAAGGCCGCGCTGGTCGATCCCGGGGTTTTCCAACAGCAACTCGCAGGAACTGGCCAACACCATCAAGGGCGTGCGCAGTTCATGGCTGACGTCACTGGTGAACATGCGCTCACGGGTCAGCGCCTGGCGCAACCGGCCGAGGGTAGCGTCGAAGGCCACGGCCAGCTCACCCACTTCATCGGCCGCATAATCCGGCGCCAGTGGCGGTGCCAGACCCAGTAGCTGATCGCGATGACGTACCTGACGCGCCAGCCTTACTACCGGTGCCATTACCTTGCGCGCCAGCACCCAGCCGAGAAACACCGCCAGCGCCAGGCTCAGCACGAAGCCCACCAGCACCACGGCAAACAGCACTCGCTCGCGCTCTTCGAAGTCACTCTGGTCCTGCAACAGCACATAGCGCCGACCATCGACCACCTCGACCATCGCGTGGTACGACAGCTGCTCGCGAAAAACCTCGTGAAACCCTGGATCCAGGTGCCGCAAATCCTTGGGCAACTCGAAATCGCCCCGCCCGCCGCTGAAATAAAACAACTGGTCCGGTTCCGGGCGATGGCTCCAGTCCGAAACGCTGTCCATCAGCAACAGGCGCTGCAAATCGCCACCCAGGCCCGCCGAGATCAATTTTTCTTCCACCAGGTGCACGGTGGCAACGATGCCCATGGCAAAGGCGCCCGCCACCAGTGCGCTCATCAGCGCAAAGGCAATGATGATCCGTTGAGCGAGGCTCTGTTTAAACTCCATCACGCCCCTCGGCCAGGCGGTAACCCACACCGTGCACGGTTTGCAGCAGCGGTTTGGCGAACGGCTTGTCGATCACCTGGCGCAATTGATGGACATGGCTGCGCAGGCTGTCGCTGTCTGGGCAGTCATCGCCCCACAGGGCCTCTTCGAGAATTTCGCGGCGCAGTACATGCGGGCTTTTCTGCATCAGGACCGCCAGCAACTTCAGGCCCACCGGGTTGAGCTTGAGCAATCGGCCTTCGCGGGTGACCTCCAGCGTATCGAGGTCATAGCTCAGGTCACCCACCTGCAAGGTCCGGCGACCTCCACCTTGGGTGCGACGCATCACTGCTTCGATCCGCGCCGCCAGTTCAGACAAGGCGAAGGGTTTGATCAGGTAGTCATCGGCACCGGACTTGAAGCCTTGCAGCCGGTCGTCCAGTTGATCACGGGCAGTGAGCATGATCACCGGCGTGTCGCGCCGGGCATCTTCGCGCAGGCGTTTGCACAGCGTGTAGCCGTCGATGCCAGGCAACATGATATCGAGTACGATCAAGTCGTAATGCTCCGTAGCTGCCAGATGCAGGCCCGACAAACCGTCCTGTGCGCAATCCACGGTATAGCCCTTGAGTCCCAGGTAATCGGCCAGATTAGCCAGGATATCGCGGTTGTCTTCAACCAATAAAATTCGCATGGGCATCTTCTCCGTACACAATAACGGCCGTCTCGGCCCGCGCAGCTTAAGGCCAAGCGTGATTCAGGGCCAGGGTTGCGTGCAGTCGTCGGTTGGGCGAAATCGTCGGATCAAGCCCCAACGTTTTTTTCACTATCGGTTCACGGGTTGACGACAGGGTCGAGCCCAGACTCCGCGCGGCTGCGTATTCAAGAACATTTCACTGACCAAGGATTGACCATGGTTTCGATCTCTGCACGCCCCGCTTCTCGCCCGCTCAACTTCTGGGTGTGCCTGGGTGTTCCCGCCGTTGCGGCAATCATTCTGGTGTTGCTTGAACTGACGACCCTGGACATGGACCTGGCCAGGCTGTTCTACGATCCGGTCGCCGGGGACTTCATCGGCCGGCACAGTTATTTCCTGGAAACCGTCCTGCATGATCGGGCCAAGCAAGTGGTTATCGCCTTCTCGGTGCTGGCTATCCTCGGTTTTGCCGGTTCGTTCTTTCTGCCCCGGCTCAAGCCGTTCAAGCGGGAACTGGGCTGCCTGGTGCTGTCCCTGGGGCTGGCGACGTCCTTTGTCACGCCGATGAAAGCGGTGACGGCGGTGCAATGCCCGTGGAGCCTGGAGCAATTCGGCGGTCACGAGACCTACAGCGAATTGTTGAGCCCGCGTCCGGCTACAGAAAAACCGGGGCGTTGCTGGCCTGGCGGTCACGCCGCGACCGGTTTCACCCTGTTTGCACTGTTCTTCGTGTTGCGTGATCGCCGTCCGCGCATGGCGCGTGCGGCCTTTGTTTTCGCCTTCGCCCTGGGCTCGGTTTTTTCCATCGGCCGGATGCTGCAGGGAGCACACTTCTTCTCGCACAACGTGTGGACGGCGGTATTCTGCTGGCTGATTTGCCTGGGGTCGTATTACTACATCCTTTATCGACCCACTTCCAAGGCCGAGAGAGAGCTCGAAGCACAGCCGGTCAGTGCCTGAAATACAGATCAAATGTGGGAGCGGGCTTGCTCGCGAAGGCGGTAGATCAGTCAACCTCCCCGGTGATTGACACACCGTCTTAGCGAGCAAGCCCGCTCCCACACTGAATCGCTTGCACTTCAAAATCCGGGCAATAAAAAACCCCGCCTACTTACGCAGGCGGGGTTTTTTTATACAGGGGTAAGGCTGGCTTACATCATGCCGCCCATGCCGCCCATACCGCCCATGTCTGGCATGCCGCCGCCAGCACCGCTGTCTTTCTTCGGTGCGTCAGCTACCGCAGCTTCGGTGGTCAGGATCAGGCCGCCGATGGACGCTGCAGCTTGCAGAGCCGAACGGGTGACCTTGGTTGGGTCCAGGATACCCATTTCGATCATGTCGCCGTATTCGCCAGTCGCAGCGTTGTAGCCGAAGCTGCCTTCGCCGTTCTTGACCTTGTCGACCACTACGCTTGGCTCGTCGCCGGAGTTGGCAACGATCTGGCGCAGCGGCGCTTCAACAGCGCGACGCAGTACAGCGATACCCACGTCCTGATCGGCGTTGTCGCCTTTCAGTTGAGTCAGTGCTTCCAGAGCACGGATCAGGGCCACGCCACCGCCAGGCACCACGCCTTCTTCAACGGCTGCACGGGTAGCGTGCAGGGCGTCTTCAACGCGGGCTTTCTTCTCTTTCATTTCAACTTCGGAACCAGCGCCAACCTTGATCACTGCAACGCCGCCGGACAACTTGGCCAGACGCTCCTGCAGTTTTTCACGGTCGTAGTCCGAGGAAGTCTCGGCAACCTGGGCACGGATCTGGTTGATGCGTGCTTCGATGTCGCCTTGAACGCCAGCACCGTCAACGATGATGGTGTTTTCCTTGGACAGGGTTACGCGCTTGGCGTTACCCAGGTGCTCCAGGGTGGTGCTTTCCAGGCTCAGGCCGATCTCTTCGGAGATAACGGTACCACCGGTCAGAACGGCGATGTCCTGCAGCATGGCCTTGCGACGGTCGCCGAAGCCAGGCGCCTTGACGGCTGCGACTTTGACGATACCGCGCATGTTGTTCACAACCAGAGTCGCCAGGGCTTCGCCTTCAACGTCTTCGGCCACGATCAGCAGTGGACGGCCGGCTTTGGCAACGGCTTCCAGTACTGGCAGCATTTCGCGGATGTTCGAGATCTTCTTGTCGACCAGCAGGATCAGCGGGCCGTCCAGCTCAGCGACCATGGTCTCTGGCTTGTTGACGAAGTACGGGGACAGGTAGCCACGGTCGAACTGCATGCCTTCAACAACCGACAGTTCGTTTTCCAGGCCCGAGCCTTCTTCGACGGTGATCACGCCTTCTTTACCGACTTTTTCCATGGCTTCAGCAATGATGTCGCCGATGGAGTTGTCGGAGTTGGCGGAGATGGTACCTACCTGAGCGATAGCCTTGGTGTCAGCGCATGGCTTGGACAGGGCCTTCAGCTCTTTGACGATAGCGATGGTCGCTTTGTCGATACCGCGCTTCAGATCCATCGGGTTCATGCCGGCAGCGACGGCTTTCAGGCCTTCGTTGACGATCGATTGAGCCAGAACGGTAGCGGTGGTGGTGCCGTCGCCTGCGTCATCGTTGGCACGGGAGGCAACGTCTTTGACCAGCTGCGCGCCCATGTTTTCGAAACGGTCTTCCAGTTCGATTTCTTTGGCTACGGAAACGCCGTCCTTGGTGATGGTCGGAGCGCCGAAGCTCTTCTCGATGATCACGTTACGGCCTTTCGGGCCCAGGGTCGCTTTTACTGCGTCAGCCAGGACGTTGACACCGGTGAGCATTTTCTTGCGGGCGGAATCGCCGAATTTAACTTCTTTAGCAGCCATGATCGATATTCCTTAAATACTTTGTAGTAACGGGAAAATGAGCGGGGAATCAGCCTTCGACAACAGCGAGGATTTCGTTCTCGCTCATTACCAGCAGGTCTTCGCCGTCGACTTTCACAGTGTTGCTGCCGGAGTAAGGACCGAACACAACCTTGTCGCCCACTTTCACGGACAGTGCACGCACTTCACCGTTTTCCAGTACGCGGCCGGTGCCGACAGCGAGGATTTCGCCGCTGTTGGCTTTTTCAGCAGCCGAACCTGGCAGGACGATACCGCCAGCGGTTTTCTTTTCTTCTTCGCTGCGACGGATGACGACGCGGTCATGCAGAGGACGAAGCTTCATTGTCGATCTCTCCTAATTGTGGTTTTCATCGGCCGGTGTAGTCCCGGCGGGTTTAACAAAGTCCGGCGGTGCCGGGTGCGGTTCGTCGAGCGAACCGCGGAAGTCTGTCTGGCGTGATCACCAGAAACCTTGCGGTGACCGTTACATAAGGGCGCACAAGCTTATTACAAGGGCGCAGATCGAAAAATTTTTACGGTGATCGCCCGAAAACGAACACGGCACCCGAAGGTGCCGTGTCGATATTGCTGTTACTTGGTATCGCGGTGTTCGAACTCGCCTTCGATCACGTTCGGCTCGCGGCCCAGAGGCTCGCGCGGCGCAGGGCCCCCACGGGGCTGGAGGTCGTCGGCGAACGCACGCTGGCGGATCGCTTGTTCCTCGGCACGCTGGCGCATTTTATTGGCCAGGAGGCGACGGCTGATCGGCATCAGCATGACCAGGCCGATCACGTCGCTGATGAAACCCGGAAGAATCAACAAGCCACCGGCCAACGCCAACATCAGGCCTTCCAGCATGGTCTGGGCTGGCAATTCGCCACGATTCAGGCTTTCACGGGCACGCAGTGCGGTGGCCAACCCGGCAACGCGCAACACGAACACACCGAACATCGAGCCGAGAATGATCAGCAGCAGGGCCGGGAAAAACCCGATCGACCCTGCCACCTTGACGAATACGAACAGCTCCAACACCGGGAACAGCAGAAAGAGCAACAAAAAAGGGCGCATCAAATGGTTCCTCAACGCAAGAATGCCTTGCCAGTAATCCTTAGATGACGTCGCCATTTCGTGAATTCAAGCGTCAGCCACTGCCTTTTTCGGCCAATGTTCGGCATGAGCCAGGAAAACCAAGGCCTCGCGCACTTGTGTCGGCGTATTACAAGGCGCTGGAAACGGCAGCCAGTGCAGCCCCTGGCCGATGAGCAGGTGCATGCCTTCGCTGTCGATGCCCACCAGGGTCGCCGGCGAAGTTTTCGGCAAGCCGGCCAGTTCGACGTAATGCGCAATGGCTTTGGCGTGATCGGCGTTCATGTGTTCGATCATGCTCGCCTCGGCCTTGCCGGCAAACGGGTTGGCCAGGGTCAGCTCGTTGACCCAGTGGATCGCGCCAAACCCGCCAATGTAGCGATGGCGCACCGGCTTGAGCACCCAGAAGTCGAAATCGTGGGCCTGATGATAGTTCTGCGAATCCGGGAAATAGCGGTAGTACCGTTCGGCGGCCGCTTCGATGGCGGCAACGTCTTCGACCTGTTGCGCTTCGGCCAGGTAGGTCAGGCGACCAACGGCCTGGACGTCTTCGGCCCCACGCTCGCCCACGAACAGTGAGCATTTCGGATCTTTTTGCAGATTGTGGGTGTGCTGGGCGATGCGGCTGATCAGGATCAGCGGCCGGCCGAGCTCGTCCAGGCAGTACGGAACCACGGAACCGAACGGGAAACCAGGCATTGACTTGGAGTGTGTGGAGAGCACCCCACGGTATTCCTTGAGGAGCAATTCTCGTGCATGCTTAGCCGCTTCAACGCTCAATTTATGACTCCTTATTAAGAATCCGTCGTAAAAACGGACAGGCTGCTGATGAAAGTTCCAGCATGCCGTCGGGGTAGTTCTCATGTGCAGCCGTGGCCAGTTCGGGCGCAGATCGAGAGGCACTCAAGAAGCAAACCAACCAGACCTGCCACCGGGGGCATGCGAATGAAACTCACTGACAAAGTAATCATTATCACGGGCGGTTGCCAGGGTTTAGGCCGCTCCATGGCCGAGTATTTGGCCGCCAGGGGCGCAAAACTGGCGCTCGTCGACCTGAACCAGGAAAAGCTCGACGACACCGTCGCTGCCTGCACGGCCTTGGGCGTCGAAGCCCGCGCCTATCTGTGCAACGTCGCCAATGAAGAGCAAGTGAGCCATATGGTCGCCCAGGTCGCCAGCGACTTTGGTGCTATTCATGGCCTGATCAACAATGCCGGGATCTTGCGTGATGGCCTGCTGCTCAAGGTCAAGGATGGCGAAATGACCAAGATGACCCTGGCTCAATGGCAGGCGGTCATCGACGTCAACCTGACCGGCGTATTCCTGTGCACCCGTGAAGTCGCGGCGAAAATGGTCGAGCTCGACAACAGCGGCGCGATCATCAATATCTCGTCGATTTCCCGCGCCGGCAATGTTGGCCAGACCAACTACTCCGCCGCCAAGGCCGGTGTCGCGGCAGCTACCGTGACCTGGGCCAAGGAACTGGCGCGCTATGGCATCCGGGTGGCCGGCATTGCACCGGGCTTCATCGAAACCGAAATGACGCTGGGCATGAAACCTGAAGCACTGGAGAAAATGACGTCGGGGATTCCGCTCAAGCGCATGGGCAAGCCTGAGGAAATCGCCCATTCGGCGGCCTACATCTTTGAGAACGACTATTACACCGGTCGGATTCTGGAGTTGGATGGCGGGTTGCGCATCTAGAGCCCCCCTAAACCAATGTGGGAGCGGCGGTGCGACGATTCGACTTGCTCGCGAAAGCGGTGGTTCAGTCAACAATACTGTTGAATGTTAATCCGCATTCGCGAGCAAGCCCGCTCCCACAGGTACCGGCGTTATCCGGCAGATATCAATCGTCGCTGATGGTGATATTCGGCATCGCCGGCGTGGCGGCTTCCTGCAACACGATCCGCGCACCGACATGGCGGGCCAGTTCCTGGTAAACCAGTGCAATCGGGCTGTCCGGTTCGGCGATGACCGTTGGCTTGCCGCCATCGGCCTGTTCGCGGATAGCCATCGCCAGCGGCAGCGACGCCAGCAGCTCGACGCCATACTGATTGGCCAGTTTCACACCGCCACCCTCACCGAACAGATGTTCGGCATGCCCGCAGTTCGAGCAGATGTGTACGGCCATGTTTTCCACCACGCCCAGTACGGGGATGTTGACCTTGCGGAACATCTCCACGCCCTTGCGTGCGTCCAGCAATGCCAGGTCCTGTGGCGTGGTCACGATCACCGCGCCGGCCACCGGGACTTTCTGTGCCAGGGTCAGCTGGATGTCACCGGTGCCTGGCGGCATGTCGATGACCAGGTAATCCAGGTCGCCCCACGCGGTTTGTGTCACCAGTTGCAGCAAGGCGCCGGAGACCATCGGCCCGCGCCAGACCATCGGCGTGTTGTCGTCGGTGAGGAACGCCATGGACATCACTTCGACACCATGGGACTGAATCGGCACGAACCATTTCTGATCCTTGATCTGCGGCCGGGTGCCTTCGGCGATACCGAACATGATGCCCTGGCTCGGCCCGTAGATGTCCGCGTCGAGGATCCCGACCTTGGCGCCTTCGCGGGCCAGGGCCAGCGCGAGGTTGGCCGCGGTGGTGGACTTGCCCACCCCGCCCTTGCCGGATGCCACGGCCACGACGTTCTTGACGTTGGCCAGGCCCGGGATCTGTGCCTGGGCCTTGTGCGCGGCGATCACGCTGGTGATATCGACGCGGGCGGCGCTGACCCCGTCAAGGCCTTCAATGGCCATTTGCAGCATCTGCGCCCAACCGCTCTTGAACAAGCCGGCGGCATAACCCAGTTCCAGCTGCACGGTGACGCGCTCACCCTGGATCTCGATGTGGCGCACGCAGCCGGCGCTGACCGGATCCTGGTTCAGATAGGGGTCGGTGTATTGGCGAAGGACGGCTTCCACCGCTGCGCGATTGACGGCGCTCATGGGCAACTCCGAAAACAAGACTGGGAATAGATGGCGGGTATCCTACCCCTTCTGTCTTCCGGACGGCATGCCTGGCAACGATTTGCAGGGGTGAAATATCTTTGCCGGCGCTTTATAGTGGCCGACCTCCGTTTCATCAAGTAGCCGAGCCCCATGTCCGAGCCACGCAAGATCCTCGTCACCAGTGCCCTGCCCTATGCCAATGGTTCGATCCATCTTGGCCACATGCTGGAATACATCCAGACCGATATGTGGGTGCGCTTCCAGAAGCACCGCGGCAACCAATGCATCTATGTCTGCGCCGACGACGCCCACGGTTCGGCGATCATGCTGCGCGCGGAAAAGGAAGGCATTACACCGGAACAACTGATCGCCAACGTCCAGGCTGAACACAGCGCCGACTTTGCCGAGTTCCTGGTGGACTTCGACAACTTCCACTCCACTCACGCCGAAGAAAACCGTGAGCTGTCGAGCCAGATCTATTTGAAGCTGCGCGACGCCGGGCACATCGCCACGCGTTCGATCACGCAGTATTTCGACCCGGAAAAGAAAATGTTCCTGGCCGACCGCTTCATCAAGGGCACCTGCCCGAAATGCGGCACCGAGGACCAGTACGGCGACAACTGCGAAAAGTGCGGCGCGACCTACGCACCGACCGACCTGAAGGATCCGAAGTCGGCGATTTCCGGGGCCACTCCGGTGCTCAAGGATTCCCAGCACTTCTTCTTCAAGCTGCCGGACTTCCAGGAAATGCTGCAGGCCTGGACCCGCAGCGGCACCCTGCAAGACGCCGTGGCCAACAAGATCGCCGAATGGCTGGATGCGGGCCTGCAACAGTGGGACATCTCCCGCGATGCGCCGTACTTCGGTTTTGAAATCCCCGATGAGCCGGGCAAGTACTTCTACGTGTGGCTGGACGCACCAATCGGCTACATGGCGAGCTTCAAGAACCTTTGCGACCGCACGCCGGAGCTGGACTTCGACGCGTTCTGGGGCAAGGACTCCACCGCCGAGCTGTACCACTTCATCGGCAAGGACATCGTCAACTTCCATGCCCTGTTCTGGCCAGCGATGCTCGAAGGCGCGGGCTACCGCAAGCCGACCGGCATCAACGTGCACGGCTACCTGACCGTCAACGGCCAGAAAATGTCCAAGTCCCGTGGCACCTTCATCAAGGCCCGGACCTATCTGGATCACCTGTCGCCGGAATACCTGCGTTACTACTACGCAGCCAAGCTGAGCCGTGGCGTCGACGACCTCGACCTGAACCTCGAAGACTTCGTGCAGAAGGTCAACTCCGACCTGGTCGGCAAAGTTGTCAACATCGCCAGCCGTTGCGCCGGGTTCATCAACAAGGGCAATGCCGGGGTGATGGTCGAGACCAACGCCGCGCCGGAGCTGACCGAAGCGTTCCTGGCTGCCGCACCAAGCATTGCCGACGCCTATGAAGCCCGCGACTTTGCACGCGCCATGCGCGAGATCATGGGCCTGGCCGACCGCGCCAACGCCTGGATCGCCGACAAGGCACCTTGGTCGCTGAACAAACAGGAAGGCAAGCAGGAAGAAGTCCAGGCCATCTGCGCCACCGGCGTCAACCTGTTCCGTCAACTGGTGATCTTCCTCAAGCCGGTGCTGCCGCTGCTGGCCGCCGATGCCGAGGCGTTCCTCAACGTCGCGCCGCTGACCTGGAACGACCACGCGACCTTGCTCGCCAACCATCAGCTGAACGAGTTCAAGCCGCTGATGACCCGTATCGACCCGGTAAAAGTGCAGGCCATGACCGACGCTTCGAAAGAAGACCTGACCGCCAGCCAGACCGACACCGGCGAGGCTTTACCTGCGGGCAATGGCGAATTGGCGAAGGATCCGTTGTCGCCGGAGATCGAGTTCGACACCTTTGCCGCGGTTGACCTGCGCGTCGCCCTGATCGTCAAGGCCGAGCACGTGGAAGGCGCAGACAAGCTGTTGCGCCTGACCCTGGATATCGGTGACGAGCAGCGCAATGTATTCTCCGGGATCAAGAGCGCTTATCCGGACCCGTCCAAACTCAATGGCCGACTGACGATGATGATCGCCAACCTCAAGCCGCGCAAAATGAAGTTCGGCATTTCCGAAGGCATGGTGATGGCGGCAGGTCCCGGCGGTGAAGAAATCTACCTGCTGAGCCCTGACAGCGGCGCCAAGCCTGGTCAGCGGATCAAGTAAGGCACTGCGGTAAACCGATCCCACAGTCGTGCCTGGCGCGACTGTGGGATTTTCATGTCTGGCCCACCCTCCGTCCTTGCCGGATAATGCATAAACTTTTTAGACGGCTGCGTTGAAAAAGCCCCGTTCTTGCCGTAATGCTGTTCACTTAAGACAATTTTAAGGTGAGCAAGAAATATGTGGTGAGGGTATTCATCGAGACGTCGCACCGACCCGTTGGGCCGCGAAGCGGCCCTCAGCAACCGTTCAAACAGACCGAGTTGTTCGGATTTACGACTGCTTCGCAGCCGAACGGGGATAAATCCCCTCGCCACAAAGCACGATCATGACCGAAACCCTGCTTACGCTCATCAGTACCGCCCTGCTCAACAACCTCGTGTTGCACTGGCCGCTGGGTGTAGATCCCCTGTTGGGCAGCGAACGTCGCCAGGTGCATGCCCTGGGCATCGCGACGACTTGCCTGATGCTGGTCACCGGGGTGCTTGGCCATGTGATCTATCAATGGCTGCTGGTACCGTTGGCGTTGACCGCGCTGCACCTGTTCGTGTTCCTGCCATTGAGTGCGCTGCTGATCGGCCCGTTGTTGAAGTTGCTTGCACGGGTGTTTTCGACACTGTCCTTCGAAGGTCTTTGGCCGTTACTGCTGTGCAATGCCGGGGTGCTCGGCGTGGCATTACTCAACGCCCGGGAGAACAACGGATTTTTTCACGCCACAGCCTTGAGCATTGGTGCCGGGCTGGGCTTCTGGCTGGTACTGAGTCTGTTCCAGGACCTGCGCCAGCGCACACTCGACAACGATGTGCCCCTGCCCTTTCGCGGCCTGCCGATCGACCTGATCGGCGCCGGCCTGATTGCAGTGGCCTTTCTCGGATTCAGCGGGCTAATCAAAACATGAGTCTGATTCAACGCATCGACGCCCTTTTGCCGCAGACCCAATGCGGCAAGTGTGGCCACCCCGGATGCAAGCCGTACGCCGCAGGCATCGCCAGCGGTGAGCCGATCAACAAATGCCCGCCTGGTGGCAGTGAAACCATTATTGCCCTGGCCGAACTGTTGAACGTGCCGGTGCTGGAACTGGACACCAGTCGCGGCTCGGCTCCGGCGCAGATCGCCTATATTCGTGAAGCGGAATGCATTGGTTGTACGAAATGCATTCAGGCCTGTCCGGTTGACGCCATCGTCGGCGCGGCCAAGTTGATGCACACAGTCATCATCGACGAATGTACCGGTTGCGACCTGTGCGTGGCGCCATGCCCGGTGGACTGCATCGAAATGCATCCGCTGCCCTTGAGCGGCGTGCTGCCGATTGTCGGTGGCCTGGCCTCCAGCCTGGAAGAACAACGGGCGCGAGCCGCCAAGCGCAATCATGCACGGCGCCGTTTCGAGCAGCGCAACGCCCGTTTGCAGCGTGAAGAGCAACAAAAAATTGCCGAGCGAGAAGCCCGTGCGCAACGGGCTGTCCAACCCAGTGAAGTACCGCTCGACCCGGTGCAGGCAGCCCTCGAACGCGTGCACGCGCAGAAGGCCGCGAACGCCGATGCGGCCTTGAAAAAAGCCAAGGTCGACCTGGCGATGAGCCGGGCGCAACTGAACAAGTCGCTCAAGGCCTTCGGTCATCCGCCGACCTTCGAACAGCAATCGCAGTTGATTGTGCTGCAACAGCAGTTCGAAGCCGCCGAGCAAGCCTTGGCCCAACTGGAACGCGTTGCGCCGCCAGCCGTGGCGCCTGTCGCCGCTGTGGCGAACGACGCCGACCTGAAACGCGCAAAGATCCAGCTAGCCATGCGTCGTGCCGAGCTGAAGAAAGCCCAGGCGAATGCGGCTCCCGTCGAGCAGATCGAAGCCCTGGAGCGAGCCCTGAGCGAAGCCGAACGCCAGGTGGATGCACATGCCGCCCCTTGAATCGGCGGACGAACGTCTGCAGCAGGCGATGAAACTGGTTCTGCTGGCGACGTTGCCAGGCGTGTTGGCGTTGTTCTGGTTCTATGGCTGGGGCGTGTTGATCAACTTGACGCTCGCTGGTGTCAGTGCCTTAGCCTTTGAAGCGGCGGTGCTGCGATTGCGCAAGCGCGCGCTCAAGCCAACCTTGAGCGATGGCAGCGCCCTGGTCAGTGCCACGCTACTGGCCTTGGCCTTGCCACCCTATTGTCCCTGGTGGCTGACGGTCAGCGCAGCGGCGTTTGCGATGTTGCTGGGCAAGCACCTGTATGGCGGGGTCGGCAGCAACCCGTTCAACCCGGCAATGCTGGGTTTCGCCCTGGTGATGGTGACCTTTCCACAGCAGATGACCCATTGGCCAGCCTCCCACGGCATGGACTTGTGGGGTGGCGTGCAGCAAGTGTTCGGCGCAGGCCAAGACCCGGACGCCTGGGTCCGGGCCACGGCATTGGACAGCCTGCGGATCAACAAAAGCCTGACCATGGATGAACTGTTCGCGGCGAATCCGGCCTTTGGTCAGTTCGGTGGCCATGGCGTGGAATGGGTCAACCTGGCCTTTCTCGCCGGGGGCGCTTTCTTGCTGCAACGCCGCGTATTCAGCTGGCATGCGCCGGTTGGCATGCTCGCCAGTCTGTTCATCATCAGCCTGTTGTGCTGGAACGGTTCGGGCTCAGACTCCCACGGATCACCGCTGTTTCATCTGCTCACCGGTGCCAGCATGCTCGGCGCTTTCTTCATCGTCACTGAACCGGTGTCCGGCGCAAAAAGCCCCGGTGCGCGACTGCTGTTCGGTGCAGGCGTGGGGTTGCTGACCTACCTTATTCGCACCTGGGGCGGCTACCCGGACGGCGTGGCCTTTGCCGTGCTGTTGATGAACCTCTGTGTACCGGCGCTGGAGCGGCTTGTCGCGGCCAGGCAGGAGCTGCGCGCACCATGAGCCGAGCGTCGAGCGCCGCCATCCTGGCATTGCTGGCCACTCTCGGGGCTGGCCTGACTTATCTCGTGCAGCACGCCAGCGCACCGCGGATTGCGACTGAACAGCGCCTGATCGACAGTCGCAACCTGCTGGACCTGCTGCCGCCCGACGGCTATGACAATCAACCCCTGGAGCAACCGCTCAGCCTCGAAAACGCTACGTTGGCCAACAGCACGCTGCTGGCGGGCTACCGTGCAACCAAGGCCGGCCGAGCCTATGCCGTGCTGCTGCGCAGCCAGACCCTGGGCTACGCGGGCGCCATTGACTTGCTGATCGCCATCGATCGCAACGGTAGGTTGCTGGGGGTCAAAACTCTCAGGCAGATGGAAACCCCGGGGCTCGGCGCACGCATCGCCGACTGGCCGAACGCCTGGCTCGAGGGCTTTTCCGGCAGGTCGCGAACCGATCCGGCTGACAACGGGTGGGCCTTGAAAAAGGACCAGGGACAGTTTGACCAGGTTGCGGGAGCGACCATCACCTCAAGAGCGGTGATCCACGCCACCCATGACGCATTGCGCTACTTCGATGAGCACCGAGCCTCACTGCTTGGGAGCCCTTCAAATGAATGAATCGTTGCGGCTGCGGAACACCCTGATGCTCGTGCCACTGATTGGCGCCACCGGCTCGCTGGTGAATGCCCTGGGCCTGTGGTTGATGTTCATGGTGGTAACCAGTGCCTTTGGCCTCTGCATGAACGCCTTGCGCTCGCGCCTGCTCCCAGCGACCCATTTGCCGGCCAGCGTATTGCTTGCCGCAACGTTGACCAGTTGCGCAGAACTCGGCGCGCAGGTCTGGTCGTTGCAATGGCATCAACATGCCGGGATCTATGCCGGGTTGATCGCCTTGCAATGCGTCGTACTGGAGCGCAGTGATTTCTTCCAGGGCCCCTGGCGCGAACGCTGGCGCCTCTGCGGCCTGTTCGGCGCATTGATGGTGTCCCTGGGCCTGCTGCGCGAACTCATTGGCTACGGGACCCTCGGCAATCATCTGCCCTGGCTGGCGGGTGCAACGCACGCGGATTGGCAGGGCTGGTTGCTGACCGCTGACGGTGGCTTGCGACTGGCCACGCTGGCCCCTGGCGGTTTCATACTGCTCGGGTTGCTCATCGCCGCCTGGCAAGCCTGGCATCGCCCCCCACCCTCACACTGATCGCCTTCGAGGAAACGCACCGCACATGAACGCCGCAAAACGTCTCGAAATATTCCGCCGGCTGCATGAAGACAATCCGGAACCGAAGACCGAACTGGCCTATTCCTCACCCTTTGAGTTGCTGATTGCGGTGATTCTTTCGGCGCAATCAACCGATGTCGGCGTCAACAAGGCCACGGCAAAACTGTTTCCGGTTGCCAATACCCCGGCGGCGATTTATGCCCTGGGCGTGGAAGGATTGTCGGAATACATCAAGACCATCGGCCTTTACAACAGCAAGGCTAAAAACGTGATCGAGACCTGCCGGCTGCTGGTTGAGCGTCATGGAGGGGAAGTGCCGCAGACCCGTGAGGAACTCGAAGCCTTGCCTGGCGTCGGCCGCAAGACCGCCAACGTGGTGCTCAATACTGCATTTCGCCAATTGACGATGGCCGTGGATACCCACATTTTTCGGGTCAGCAACCGCACCGGCATCGCGCCTGGCAAGAATGTGGTCGAGGTCGAGAAAAAATTGATGAAGTTTGTGCCCAAGGAATACCTGCTCGACTCCCATCACTGGCTGATCCTTCACGGGCGTTACGTCTGCCTTGCCCGCAAGCCTCGCTGCGGCAGTTGCCGGATCGAAGACTTGTGCGAATACAAGCACAAGACGTCGGACGATTGAGCTGCTATTGGGGTTTTCGATTTATCGATTGAAAAAATCTTTTTTACCCGTCGCAAGATTGTCGATATAAGGAGCCCCAAAGGCCTTCTTCGCCTGGAGTAACTAAATGAGCACTGGCAAAGAACAATTGGACGTGGATGAGGACTTTACCGCCGGAGAGGCTGATGATGCCGAGCCGGTGGCTGAAGTAGCGAAAACCAACCTGAGCAAGCGTCGGACCATCGACAACCTGCTGGAGGAGCGCCGACTGCAAAAGCAATTGGCCGATTACGATTTTGACTTGTAAAACCTAAAAGCCTCCCGAAACGGAGGCTTTTTACCAAGTGTCGAGTCGCGATCAATGCTCGCCTGTGGCACTTCGTAAAACTCGGGCTCATCATGCCAGGCCGTTACGCTGGGCGAGCTCGATCAGATCGACCAGGGAGCGCGCATTGAGTTTCAACAGCAGTCGGGTCTTGTAGGTACTGACGGTCTTGTTACTGAGAAACATCCCATCAGCAATTTCTTTATTGGTCTTGCCCCGGGCCAACTGCTGCAACACCATCATTTCCCGCCCTGAAAGACGATCCACCATATCGGCTTCACTGGCATTGCCAAGACTGGCACGCACTGTATGCAACGCCTGATTGGGGAAGTAACTGTAGCCTGACAAGACCGCCTTTATTGCACTGAGCAACTCCGTGAGATCCTGCTGTTTGCACACATACCCGGCGGCGCCGGACTGCATGCAGCGCATGGAAAAATGCCCAGGTGACTGAGAGGTTAATATCAGTACTTTCATCGGCATCGCAGCCGATGTCAGCCGCGCAATAACTTCCAGTCCATCCAGTTTCGGTATTCCAATATCCAGTATGACAATGTCCGGCATGTATTCTCGGGCCAGTTGCAATGCATCCACACCATTATCTGTTTCTGCAATGACTTCGTAGCCATGACGCTCCATCAGCATTCGTACCGCAAGACGAATGACGGGGTGATCATCCACAATCAGCACTTTATTCATGGGCAAGTCCAATTTCGCTATTCGATTTTTTAGAACCCGCACAATAGCCTAGTCGTTTCCCCCCTGGCATGTCGCTCCCCCCGGCCACTCGCACCCAGAGACATTCCCTACAGAAATTAGAGACTTTTCTTACAAAAAACCCAAGAAACCCCAGGACAGAAAACCTTAATTGAGGACTTGACTTTCCAATTGAGATTATTTTTTTGTATCGACCTGCAACAAAATAACCTGGGGAATTTAATTTTCAGACAGCGAACAGACATGTATCGACCCGCCCCACAAACTCAAAGGTAACTAAGGTTATCCAATATCCTCTCCTCCCCAAAAATATCACACATGACTTATCAACTCGCCCTTACAGCAAAAACCAACACATCATCGCCCTTATGGAAACGGTAAACAGCAAGCGTGCCGGCCTGACATTAAATTACTTGAAAAATAAAAAACCCGGGATGCCCAAGATCAGTTAGATGCATTAAATTAAAAACAAACACCACACCAAATAACAGTACGAGGATAAAAAATGGATAAGCTCAAAAAAAGTATAAGCAACCCCATGACAGTGATTGCAATATTTGCAACTCTGTCAGAAACATCAGCGGCCGTTACATTGCCGTTCCTTGATGACGATGACAGAGACGTCTACATCTGGTTCCTGATCAGCTTTCCCTTTTATCTGCTGTTGCTATTCTTCGCAACGCTCAACTTCAACTATCGATCGCTGTACGCCCCCTCTGACTTTGAGAAGGGAAAACATTTCATAAAATTCATGGACGGAGCTGAGCAACCCGAAAACGGGAAGAATAGAAAGTCCGCTGGCAGGACATCAGGCAGTGGCGGCCGATCCACTCGCCGCCCCTCCAAGGCACAGGATCCACCTTCGAAATCGGTCCCTGGCGTCGCCCTTTCGGCGCTACACCGCCTACGCCTGCCTGAACGGTTGAGGGACCTGTATGTCGTTGATGCACGCGCGATGACAGGCAACGCCGAGCTCTGCCACTTGATGGAGAGCATTCACAACGAACCGGGGAAAGCTGCGCGTGCAGTCGTATTCCTCACCTGCAACGCGTCAGATTCAATACTGAAGGAAGGCGCGGAAAACCCTGTAAAACACGCGAAGAGATCCTGCCGCACTACATTTTGTGCTGCCTACAATTTGAATTCACAGGGCTTGACGGTCATTGATCAACAGTTGCCAAGCGACGCACGACAGCCCGTGGCGTTTGACGATCAATCTGAAGGGAAGGATGTGCGAGGAAAAAGCAAAAAGCCGGAAGTATGTTGATGCAGGCAGACACCCACTTTTCAAAATGTGTGGCCCCGTCGATGACCGGGCCACACATTCCATTACATCAAAGGTCTCAGAACAGCTTGCGACCTTTGTTCGCCGCGATACGCATGCGCAAGGCGTTGAGCTTGATGAAGCCCGCTGCGTCGGCCTGGTTGTACGCGCCGCCATCTTCTTCGAAAGTGGCAATGTTGGCGTCGAACAACGACTCGTCGGACTTGCGTCCGGTGACGATCACGTTGCCCTTGTACAGTTTCAGGCGAACCACACCATTCACGTGTGCCTGGGAGGCATCGATCATCTGTTGCAACATCAGACGCTCAGGGCTCCACCAGTAACCGGTGTAGATCAGGCTGGCGTACTTGGGCATCAGCTCGTCCTTGAGGTGAGCTACTTCGCGGTCCAGGGTGATCGATTCGATCGCACGGTGGGCACGCAGCATGATGGTGCCGCCAGGGGTTTCGTAGCAGCCACGGGACTTCATGCCCACGTAACGGTTTTCGACGATGTCCAGGCGGCCGATACCGTGCTCGCCACCGATGCGGTTCAGGGTCGCCAACACGGTGGCAGGAGTCATTTCGACGCCGTCCAGTGCCACGATATCGCCGTTGCGGTAGGTCAGCTCCAGGTACTGCGGTTTGTCGGGCGCTTTCTCCGGGGAGACGGTCCAACGCCACATGTCTTCTTCGTGTTCGGTCCAGGTGTCTTCCAGCACGCCGCCTTCATAGGAGATGTGCAGCAGGTTGGCATCCATCGAGTACGGGGATTTTTTCTTGCCGTGACGCTCGATCGGGATGGCGTGCTTTTCGGCGTAATCCATGAGCTTCTCGCGGGACAGCAGGTCCCACTCGCGCCATGGAGCGATCACTTTCACACCTGGTTTCAGGGCATAGGCGCCCAGTTCGAAACGAACCTGGTCGTTACCCTTGCCGGTGGCGCCGTGGGAAATGGCGTCAGCACCGGTTTCGTTGGCGATTTCGATCAGGCGTTTGGCGATCAACGGACGAGCGATGGAAGTACCCAGCAGGTACTCGCCTTCGTAAACGGTGTTGGCGCGGAACATCGGGAAAACGAAATCGCGCACGAACTCTTCGCGCAAGTCGTCGATGTAGATCTCTTTCACGCCCATGGCTTGAGCCTTGGCACGTGCAGGTTCGACCTCTTCGCCCTGACCCAGGTCAGCGGTGAAGGTCACCACTTCACAGTTATAAGTATCCTGCAGCCACTTGAGGATCACCGAAGTGTCCAGGCCGCCGGAATACGCCAGAACGACCTTGTTTACGTCCGCCATGCCATCACTCCACGGGGTTCTACGGAAAGCCGTCAAGTCTACCGCCCATACAGAATAATTTACAGTGGCGCGACAGCTTATGACGACGAAGCGACAGATTATGTCGAGAGCGCGACGATGACCGAAGGGTCAGGAAGTTGCCGAAGCGGTGGGCTTCGTCGCTTGAGGGGCCACCTGCTCCGCGGGGGCTCCCCGCTCCAGGCGTATCGCCACCCGGCGGTTTTTCGCCCGGTTGATGTTGCTGGTATTGGGTGCCAGTGGATAGCGCTCGCCATGGAAACGCAGGGTGATCTGTGACTCCTGGATGCCGTTGGCCTTGAAAAACTCCATCACCGCCAGCGCCCGGCGCCGTGACAGGTCACGGTTGGTCAGGCGATTGCCGCTGTTGTCGGAGTGGCCGTCCAGTTCGATGCGATTGACGGTCGGATCGGCCTTCATGTATTCCAGCATGACTTGCAGCCTGGCTTTGGCGGGCCCGTCCAGATCGATACCGCCACCGGGAAAGCCGACCTGGGATTGCTTCACCTGATCGAAGTTCTGCGGCAGCAACTTGGCCACGCAGCCCTGATAATCGGCAAACGCCTTGTTGAACCTGACCGGCAACAAACGCACCTCCGATACCCGGCCATCGCCCGAGGAGTGCCGGACCACGGGGCTGCGTCCGTCGATCAGGCCGCTGATCAAGCGTCCGGCCTGGGCCTGTGAGCTGTTGAACAGGACATTGCCGCTGCCGATCCGTACCGTGCCCAGATTGATATCACCACGTCCTGGCTGCCAAGGCGCGGCGGCGGCCAACAAAGTGGCAGAACCACCGCCCATCATTGCGTTGTACGCATTCAAACGAAATATCGCCTGCTCGCCAGCGCGGCGCACGAACTGGCCCGAGCCGAAATCAGTGACCGGCTGCGTCAGCCGGCACTCGAACTTGTCGCCTTCGACCGTCCACTCAATGCTCTCCAGGCGAGTCTGGAAAGTGAGTGCCATTGCGGGAAGGCTGGCAAACACACTGAGCAAGGCTAAATAACGCTGGCGCACGGGAGGCTCCACTGGCTTCTACGACAAAAAGACCGACACACAGATGTTTACGGCATACCTGTTGGATATCGGAAGCTTCCCGTAAAACTTGATAGCGGGTGCCTGCAAGAGTCTTTTCCGGTAGCATTCCCTTGAGTTTGACCCGCCTGGAATCCCCTCATGTCCGACCGCCTGACCCTGCTGCGTCCCGACGACTGGCATATTCATCTTCGCGATGGTGCCGTGTTGACCAATACCGTCGCGGATGTCGCGCGCACCTTTGGCCGCGCCATCATCATGCCCAACCTGGTACCGCCGGTGCGCAATGCGGCTGAAGCCGACGGCTATCGCCAGCGGATTCTCGCTGCCCGCCCGGCCGGCAGCCCGTTTGAACCGCTGATGGTCCTGTACCTCACCGACCGCACCCAGCCTGAAGAAATTCGCGAGGCCAAGGCCAGCGGTTTCGTTCACGCCGCCAAGCTGTACCCGGCCGGCGCGACCACCAACTCGGACTCGGGCGTCACCAGCATCGACAAGATTTTCCCTGCACTCGAGGCCATGGCCGAAGTCGGGATGCCTTTGCTGATCCACGGTGAAGTCACCCGCGGCGATGTCGACGTGTTCGACCGCGAAAAAATCTTCATCGATGAGCACATGCGTCGGGTGGTCGAGCGTTTCCCGACGCTCAAGGTGGTGTTCGAACACATCACCACCGCCGACGCCGTGCAGTTCGTCAACTCGGCTTCGGCCAACGTTGGCGCGACCATCACCGCGCATCACCTGCTGTACAACCGCAATCACATGCTGGTGGGTGGAATTCGGCCGCACTTCTATTGCTTGCCGATCCTCAAGCGCAATACGCACCAAGAAGCCCTGCTCGACGCCGCCACCAGCGGCAGCGAAAAGTTCTTCCTCGGCACCGATTCGGCGCCCCACGCCCAGCACGCCAAAGAAGCCGCTTGCGGCTGCGCCGGCTGCTACACCGCCTATGCGGCGATCGAGATGTACGCCGAGGCGTTCGAACAACGTAACGCGCTGGACAAGCTCGAAGCCTTCGCCAGCCTCAACGGCCCGCGTTTCTATGGCCTGCCGGCCAACACCGATCGCATTACCCTGGTCCGCGAAGAATGGACCGCCCCGACCAGCCTGCCGTTTGGCGAGTTGACCGTTATCCCGCTGCGCGCCGGTGAAAAACTGCGCTGGCGCCTGCTGGAGGAACACGCGTGAGTGAAGACCATTTCGACGACGAACAGGAAGGTCAAGGCGGTGGTGGCGGTTCCCGTCATCCAATGGCCGCCAGGTTTCGTGGCTACCTGCCGGTTGTCGTCGACGTAGAAACCGGTGGTTTCAACTCGGCCACCGACGCCCTGCTGGAAATTGCTGCAACCACGATCGCCATGGATGAAAAGGGTTTTGTGTACCCCGATCACACCTACTTCTTCAGGGTCGAGCCTTTTGAAGGTGCGAACATCGAAGCGGCAGCCCTGGAGTTCACCGGGATCAAGCTTGATCACCCGCTGCGCATGGCCGTGACTGAAGAAGCGGCGCTGAACGATATCTTCCGCGGCGTGCGCAAGGCACTCAAGGCCAACGGCTGCAAACGGGCGATTCTGGTTGGGCACAACAGCAGCTTCGACCTGGGCTTCCTCAACGCCGCGGTTGCGCGCCTGGACATGAAGCGTAACCCGTTCCATCCATTTTCCAGTTTCGATACCGCGACGCTCGCGGGCCTGGCTTACGGTCAAACCGTGCTGGCCAAGGCCTGTCAGGCCGCCGATATCGACTTCGACGGTCGCGAGGCGCATTCGGCTCGCTACGACACCGAGAAGACTGCCGAGCTGTTCTGCGGCATCGTCAACCGCTGGAAACAAATGGGTGGTTGGGAAGATTTCGACGATTGATTGAAGATTTTCTGCCCTTTGCTCTTTGTAGGAGCCGAGCTTGCTCGCGATGGTCGTGAACGATAACGCGGGCAGTCTGGATTCCCGCGGTGTTCTTGAGTCCATCGTCGGAGCGCCGCCCGGAGCATGCTCGCTCCTACAGGGGTCTTGCGTTTACTCCGCGCATAAAAAAACCGGCCTCAAGGGCCGGTTTTTTTGTACCTGGAGCGTGTGCCTTACAGCGCAGCAGCGTGCTCGGTCAGGTAAGCCGCAACGCCTTCTGGCGAAGCGTTCATACCTTTGTCGCCTTTTTTCCAGTTGGCAGGGCAAACTTCACCGTGCTCTTCGTGGAATTGCAGGGCGTCAACCAGACGCAGCAGCTCTTCCATGTTACGGCCCAGCGGCAGGTCGTTGATGATCTGCGAGCGGACAACGCCTTTGTCGTCGATCAGGAAGGCGCCACGGAATGCCACGCCGTCAGCGGACTGAACGTCGTAGGCCTTCATGACTTCCTGCTTGATGTCGGCAGCCATGGTGTAACGAACTGCGCCGATACCGCCGTCGTTAACCGGGGTGTTGCGCCATGCGTTGTGGGTGAAGTGCGAGTCGATCGACACAGCGACCACTTCAACGTTGCGCGCCTTGAACTCAGACATGCGGTTGTCCAGAGCGATCAGCTCCGACGGGCAAACGAAGGTGAAGTCCAGCGGGTAGAAGAACACCAGGCCGTATTTGCCTTTGATGGCCGACGACAGGGTGAAGCTGTCTACGATTTCGCCATTGCCGAGTACGGCCGGTACGGTGAAGTCAGGGGCTTGTTTGCCTACGAGTACGCTCATTGGATATCTCCTGGTGTAGAAGCGTTAAGAACAAGGTTTGCATCAGCCTGCCACCCTCAGGCGACAGCCCTGTGACACAAACCCGTTTCGAAAAGACCGGCCATCATACACCGCGTTTTTGGCGTGTCCGTAACGGTTTCTCCCCTGAGCGTAAAAAAGGACGAAGGGTCATCGGGATGGCAGCACACTGCGGACCAACCGTTCGTCAGACCTGGCAAAAAGTGCTCTCAAAGCACTTTGACAATCATTCTCGTTAACATTAAGATCCATCGCATTCGAGACATCAACAAGCGACGGTCTTCACTTATGTATGTTTGCCTCTGCACTGGCGTCACCGACGGCCAAATCCGCGATGCGATCTATGAAGGATGCTGCAGCTACAAGGAAGTGCGCCAGGCCACCGGCGTTGCCAGTCAATGCGGCAAATGTGCCTGCCTTGCCAAGGAAGTGGTCCGCGAGACCCTGACCAAGTTGCAGACGGCCCAGGCTTCG
Organism: Pseudomonas sp. EB271-G4-1; assembly: GCF_058791355.1. Taxonomy (NCBI): domain Bacteria; kingdom Pseudomonadati; phylum Pseudomonadota; class Gammaproteobacteria; order Pseudomonadales; family Pseudomonadaceae; genus Pseudomonas; species Pseudomonas sp. EB271-G4-1. The sequence goes on along the minus strand of NZ_JBYTEO010000015.1, from coordinate 9,365 downwards.
ATCCCGTTTCCAGTTGAATTTACTGCCGCCTAAATCCCGCATTTCAAAGAACCGGACTCATGTCCGGTTTTTTTATGTCTGCAAATCAACTGCTTAGGCGCTAGACGCGGAACACAAACATTCTTATTCCGATTAATTTTTATATATGATTCAATAACTTAGGTTTGACACTCTTAGTAGTGCGGCTCAAACTCTGCCTTATAGACAGCTAATACAGGGCAGGACCCCATCATGAAAGGCGACGTTACAGTCATCCAGCATCTCAACAAGATCCTTGCCAATGAACTGGTCGCGATCAATCAATACTTCCTGCATGCACGCATGTACGAAGATTGGGGCCTGAACAAGCTCGGCAAGCACGAGTACCACGAATCCATCGACGAGATGAAGCACGCGGACAAGCTGATCAAGCGCATCCTGTTCCTTGAAGGCCTGCCGAACGTCCAGGACCTGGGCAAGCTGCAAATCGGCGAGCACACCCAGGAAATGCTTGAGTGTGACCTGCGTATCGAGAAGACTGGACATGCCGACCTGAAAGCGGCCATCGCGCATTGTGAAACAGCGGGCGACTTCGGCAGCCGTGAATTGCTTGAAGATATCCTTGAATCCGAAGAAGAACATATCGACTGGCTGGAAACCCAACTGGGACTGATCGACAAGATCGGAATCGAGAACTACCTGCAATCGCAGATGGGCGACGACGAGTAAGTTCTACACTGCCCGCCTCGATGTAACAGAAGGCCCCGCGCTCTTTTAAAGAGGCGGGGCTTTTTTGTTTCAATTTGCCAATGTCTCAACCGGCCCAGGGGATTTTTCCTAAAGCCTGCTCCCCACAAGTCGATAACCTGGCATCGATAGCCGTGGGTGATCCACTGATCACCTCACCACCTTTTTCCACAGAAGGTTTTTATGTCCTCCACCAAAGCCCGCGCAGATTCACTTTCGCTTCTGCTGTTTACCTTGCGCAGTGGCAAGCTGATGGCGATCAACCTGCTCAAAGTCAGTGAAATCATCCCTTGCCCACCACTGACCAAACTCCCCGAATCGCACCCCCATGTCAAAGGCATCGCCACCCTGCGCGGCACGTCGTTGTCGGTAATCGACCTCAGCCGCGCCATCGGTGAGCGTCCGCTGGAAGACCCTGACGGTGGGTGCCTGATCGTCACTGACGTCAGCCGCTCCAAGCAAGGCTTGCATGTCCAGGCGGTGAGCAAGATCGTGCACTGCCTGACCACCGACATCCGTCCGCCACCCTTCGGCTCTGGCGGTTCGCGCTCGTACATCACCGGCGTGACCTCGGTCGACGGCACTCTGGTGCAGGTGCTGGACATCGAGAAGGTCATCCATGGCATCGCCCCGGTCCCCATCGACATGGCGCCGACCGAGCTCAGCATGGAAGACGCAGAAATACTGGGCAGCGCTCGTATCCTGGTGGTCGATGACAGCCAGGTGGCGCTGCAGCAATCGGTGCACACCTTGCGCAACCTGGGCCTCCAATGCCATACGGCCCGCAGCGCCAAGGAAGCCATCGACTGCCTGCTGGACCTGCAAGGCACCGCCCAGCAGATCAACCTGATCGTCTCGGACATCGAAATGTCCGAAATGGACGGCTACGCCTTCACCCGTACCCTGCGTGAAACCCCGGACTTCGCGCACCTCTACGTGCTGCTGCATACCTCCCTGGACAGTGCGATGAATAGCGAAAAGGCGCGGCTCGCGGGGGCCAATGCGGTATTGACCAAGTTCTCTTCGCCGGAACTGACCAAGTGCCTGATCGACGCGGCCAAGGCTGTCGCCGAACAAGGTCGTTGAGTCTTGAACGAGCAATTCTGCTATCTCATGCGGCGCAGTCTCGCGCGAGGCGTGCCCGCCCCCGCCTGGCCTCAGGGGATCGTCCTGACCGGCTATCGTCCCGATCAGGCAGAAGAGGTTCACGACTTGCTGGAATTGGGTTACTCCCAAGGAGGCGGCCGCGTCCCGGCCCTGGACGAATGGCAACAGCGTTTTGAATCCGATCCTGAATATGATCCGGCCTTGTGCTTCATCGCCCTGGATGCCCAGGGTATCGCGGGTGTGTGTCAGTGCTGGACCAGCGCCTACATCAAGGATCTGGTGGTGCATCCGCGGGCGCAAGGCCGGGGCTTGGGGCGAGCGTTGCTGCTCAATGCCTTCAAGGTGTTTCAACTGCGGCGCGAAGGGTATGTCGATTTGAAAGTGCTGGAAGACAACGTTCGCGCACAGCAGTTGTATGAAAGGGCTGGGATGCATGTAGTCCGCCGGGAACCAGTGCCGGTCTGACCCAGACCTTCAGGCATACTCAGGCCTTGGCCCACACCCGCCCAAGGATCACCAAACCATGAAAGCCGTCACCCTCACCTTCGTTTGCCTCACGGCCCTCGCTACCCAGGCCCAGGCCTCCAGCCCCGACGCCTGGGCCGCCTTCGACAAAGCCGTACTCGCCAGCTGCACCAAGGCCAGCGGTCTGGCCAATGCCAAACCCGTCGGCAACGCCGCGCAGTTCGATGATCGGGTCGGTTACACCGCGCTGCTGCTGCAAGGCCAGTACCCGCAAAAGCACATGAAAGGCCGACAAGGAACCGAACTGTGCCTCTACAACAAGAAAAGCAAAACAGCCTACGTGACCGAATGGGACTCCATACGCCCAAACTGACACCGCTGTCAGTCAGCAGTCACTTTCCTGACCGGGTCACAGGGATATAACGTAGATAGTCAAAGCTGCGCACACTTCCACTTTCCGACCCGGCGCCCCTCTCGCATGCGAACTCAGAAAAAAACCGTTGTTATTGCAGCCTTTCTGATCGTGCTGGTAGCGCTGGGTGCGTGGTACCTGGGGAAACCCTCTGCAGCCCGGGTAACTACACAGGCCGCCATTCCGGTACGCGTGGTCAACGTGGTCGAAAAAGACGTGCCCCGCTATGTCAGCGGTATCGGTTCAGTGCTATCGCTGCACAGCGTGGTAGTCCGTCCGCAAATCGACGGCATCCTCACCAGGATCCTGGTCAAGGAAGGCCAACTGGTGAGCAAAGGTGATTTGCTGGCCACGATCGACGACCGATCGATCCGCGCCAGTCTGGACCAGGCCAGAGCGCAACTGGGCGAAAGCCAGGCGCAATTGCAAGTGGCCCAGGTCAATCTCAAGCGCTACAAACTGTTGAGCGTCGACGACGGGGTGTCCAAACAGACCTACGACCAGCAACAAGCGCTGGTCAACCAGCTAAAGGCCACGGCCCAAGGCAACCAGGCTTCGATTGACGCAGCCCAGGTGCAATTGTCGTACACACAGATTCGCTCCCCAGTCAGTGGTCGCGTCGGTATTCGTACGGTGGATGAAGGCAACTTCCTGCGCATGACGGACACCCAGGGACTGTTCACGGTGACCCAGATCGACCCTATCGCCGTGGAATTCTCCCTGCCGCAGCAGATGCTGCCGACCCTGCAAGGCCTGATCAACGATCCACAACATGCCAAGGTCAAGGCCTACATCGGTGCCGACACCGATGGTGAAACCGGCAACCTGCTGGGCGAAGGCCACTTGACCCTGATCGACAACCAGATCAACGCCAACACCGGCACCATCCGCGCCAAGGCCGAATTCAATAATCCCGGGCAAAAACTCTGGCCAGGCCTGTTGGTGACAGTAAAGATCCAGACAGCGCTGGATAAAGATGCGCTGGTCGTACCGCCCACCGTCGTGCAGCGTGGCCTCGATCAGCACTTCGTCTATCGGGTGAATGGCAACAAGGTCGAAACCGTACCGGTGCAGATGGTTCATCAAAGTAGCGGTCAGAGCATCATCAAAGGGGTGAAACCCGGTGACGTGCTGGTCAGTGATGGCCAGTCGCGGCTCAAGCCCGGTGCTACCGTGCAAGTACTCACCGACCCGCCGCAGGTCGTAAAATCGGAGTCGGCGCCATGAAAGGCCAGGGTTCGGTATCCGCCTGGTGCATTGACCACCCTGTGGCGACGATTCTGCTGACGTTTTCCCTGGTGCTGCTGGGGGCGATTGCCTTCCCGCGCCTGTCCATCGCGCCGCTTCCGCAAGCAGAATTTCCGACGATACAGGTGGCCGCGCAACTGCCGGGGGCCAGCCCGGAAACCATGGCCTCATCGGTGGCCACACCCCTTGAAGTGCAGTTCAGCGCCATTCCCGGCGTGACGCAAATGACCTCGAGCAGCGCCCTGGGCTCAACCAACCTGACCCTGCAATTCACCCTCGACAAGAGCATCGATACCGCCGCCCAGGAGGTCCAGGCCGCGATCAACACCGCGGCAGGCAAACTGCCCAAGGACATGCCGAACCTGCCGACCTGGCGCAAGGTCAATCCGGCCGACAGCCCGGTACTGATCCTCAGCGTCAACTCGTCCCTGATGCCCGGCCCGGAGCTCAGCGACCTGGTGGAAACCCTGTTGTCCCGTCAGATCAGTCAGATCGACGGTGTCGGCCAGGTCGTGATTACCGGCCAGCAACGTCCGGCGATTCGTGTCCAGGTCTCGGCAGACAAACTCGCCGCCATTGGCCTGACCCTCGCCGATATTCGCCTGGCGATCCAGCAGACCAGCCTCAACCTTGCCAAAGGTGCGCTGTATGGGGAATCGAGCATCTCGACCCTGTCCACCAACGACCAGTTGTTCCATCCTGAGGAATACAACCAACTGATCGTTTCCTACAAGGACGGCGCACCGGTCCATCTCAGGGATGTCGCCAAAGTCGTCAACGGCTCGGAAGATGCCTACGTCCAGGCTTGGGCGGGCACCCAACCGGGCGTCAACCTGGTGATCTTCCGCCAACCGGGGGCCAACATCGTCGAGACCGTGGACCGCATTCAAGCGGCGCTCCCGAGCCTGGAAGCAATGCTCCCGGCTTCGGTGCAGGTCAAGACACTGATTGACCGCACGCAGACTATCCGCGCTTCGCTGCATGAAGTGGAAATCACCCTGTTGATCGCGATCATGCTGGTGGTGGCGGTGATGGCGCTGTTCCTGCGCCAGCTCTCGGCAACCCTGATCGTGTCGGCAGTACTGGGGGTTTCACTGATCGCCAGTTTTGCATTGATGTACGTGATGGGCTTCAGCCTGAACAACCTGACGCTGGTGGCAATCGTGGTGGCCGTGGGGTTTGTGGTCGACGATGCGATCGTGGTGGTGGAAAACATCCACCGCCACCTGGAGGCAGGCGACGGTATGCGCGAGGCCGCGATCAAGGGCGCCGGAGAAATCGGCTTCACGGTGGTATCGATCAGTTTCTCGCTGGTCGCGGCGTTCATTCCGCTGCTGTTCATGGGCGGCGTGGTCGGACGCCTGTTCAAGGAGTTCGCCCTGACCGCCACCGCCACCATCATGATTTCGGTGGTCGTGTCGCTGACGTTGGCGCCCACCCTGGCAGCGCTGTTCATGCGCGCGCCGGTGCATCACGCCCACGACAAGCCCGGCTTCGGCGAACGCCTGCTCGCGCTGTACGAAAAAGGCCTGCGCCGCGCGCTCGCTCACCAGAAGTTGATGATCGGCGTATTCGGTCTGTCGCTGGCCCTGGCCGTTGCCGGTTACATTTTTATTCCCAAGGGCTTCTTCCCGATCCAGGACACCGGGTTTGTCCTCGGCACAACCGAAGCCGCCGCTGATATTTCCTACGGCGACATGGTGAAAAAACACTTGGCGATGGCTGAAATCGTCGCTGCCGACCCCGCCGTCGAGACCTTCTCGCACTCGGTCGGGGTGTCGGGCAGCAACCAGACCATCGCCAACGGCCGCTTCTGGATCGCCTTGAAAAAACGCGGCGACCGCGATGTTTCAGCCAGCGAATTCATCGACCGTATTCGCCCGCAATTGATGAAAGTTCCGGGCATCGTCCTGTACCTGCGCGCCGGGCAAGACATCAACCTCAGCTCCGGCCCGAGCCGGGCCCAGTACCAGTACGTACTCAAGAGCAACGACGGTGCAATCCTGAGCACCTGGACCCAGCGCCTGACGGAAAAACTGCGTGGCAACCCGGCCTTTCGCGACATTTCCAACGACCTGCAACTGGGCGGCAGCATCACCCACATCAGCATCGACCGCAGTGCCGCGGCACGCTTTGGCCTGACGGCCAGCGATGTCGACGAAGCGCTGTACGACGCCTTCGGCCAGCGCCAGATCAACGAATTCCAGACCCAGATCAATCAGTACAACGTGATCCTGGAACTGGACACGCGCCAGCGCGGCAAGGCCGAAAGCCTTAACTACTTCTATCTGCGCTCGCCCCTGAGCGGGGAAATGGTGCCGCTGTCGGCCCTGGCGAAATTCGATGCGCCCACGGTGGGGCCGCTGTCCATCGCCCATGACGGCATGTTCCCGGCCGCCAACCTGTCGTTCAACCTGGCGCCCGGTGTGGCGCTGGGCGATGCAGTGATCATGCTCAACCAGGCCAAGGTCGACATCGGCATGCCAACGGCCATCAGCGGTAACTTCCAGGGCGCGGCCCAGGCGTTCCAGAGTTCGCTGGCCAGTCAGCCATGGTTGATCCTGGCGGCGCTGGTGGCGGTTTACATCATTCTTGGTGTGCTCTACGAGAGCTTCGTCCACCCGCTGACGATCATCTCGACTCTGCCCTCGGCCGGGCTGGGCGCAGTGATCATGCTGTGGATCTGCGGCCAGGACTTTTCGATCATGGCGCTGATCGGGCTGGTGCTGCTGATCGGCATCGTCAAGAAAAACGGCATCCTGATGATCGACTTCGCGCTCGACGCGCAGCGCAAGGGTGGCCTGGCGCCGGAGGAAGCGATCTTCCAGGCGTGCCTCACGCGGTTCCGCCCGATCATCATGACCACCCTCGCCGCACTGCTCGGCGCCCTGCCGCTGATGCTCGGCTATGGCACCGGCGCCGAACTGCGCCAACCCCTGGGGATCGCGGTGGTCGGCGGCCTGCTGGTGAGCCAGGCACTGACGCTGTTCACCACGCCGGTCATATACTTATGGCTTGAACGACTCTTCCATAGGCCCAAGCCCGCGCCCGTGCCGGCGCTGGCGAGCACAGACTGAGGCGGGGTCATGCGCGTCCTGATTATCGAAGACGAAGAAAAAACCGCGGACTATCTTCACCGCGGCCTGACGGAACAGGGTTACACCGTGGACCTGGCCCGCGATGGCGTGGAAGGCCTGCACCTGGCGCTGGAAAGCGACTACGCGGTGATCGTCCTCGACGTGATGCTGCCGGCCCTCGACGGTTTCGGTGTATTGCGCGCCTTGCGTGCGCGCAAACAAACGCCGGTGATCATGCTCACCGCCCGCGAACGGGTCGAAGACCGCATCAAGGGCCTGCGCGACGGTGCCGACGACTACCTGGGCAAGCCATTTTCCTTCCTCGAACTGGTGGCACGCCTGCAGGCGCTGACCCGGCGCAGCGGTGGCCACGAGCCGGTGCAAGTGAGCATCGCCGACCTGTGGATAGATTTGATCAGCCGCAAGGCCACCCGCGCCGGCACACGCCTGGACCTGACAGCCAAGGAGTTCTCGCTGCTCAGTGTTCTGGCCCGTCGCCAGGGTGAAATCCTGTCGAAGACGGCCATCGCCGAAATGGTCTGGGACATCAATTTCGACAGCGACGCCAACGTCGTCGAAGTCGCGATCAAACGCTTGCGAGCCAAGCTCGATGGGCCATTCGAAGAGAAATTGCTGCACACGATTCGTGGCATGGGTTATGTACTGGAGAGCCGTGGTGTCCAGTAATAGCATTGCGCTGCGCCTGAGCGGGATGTTTACCCTGGTGGCGCTGCTGGTGTTCCTGTTGATCGGCTGGGCGCTGTACCAACAGGTCGACAAAGGTTTGGGGTTGTTGCCCGAAGCCGAACTGGACGCGCGCTACAGCGTGCTCGAATCGACCGTCGGCCGTTACGGCACGCCCGAGCACTGGGTGAAGATCAATAACAAGCTCAAGCTGCTCGGCGAAGAAGACAAGCGCATCAGTTTCTGGATCGTCAGCGGCGATCCCCAGTACGAATACGGCAATCCGACCCCGAGCATCCGTGCCTTCGCCGAAGGACCGTTGGGCATGCGCGACTTGCAACTGGCGGATCACCCCTACCCGCTGAAAGTGCTGGTCAGCCAATTCCCGGCCAAGGATCAGCGCCCGCCCCTGCGATTCATGATCGGTATCGACACCGAAACTTTTTACCATACCCAGCACCAGTTGCTGATCGCCCTGATCAGCCTGGCGGTTATCGGCGTGCTGATGGCCTCGGCGCTGGGTTACTGGGTGGCGCGGATCGGGCTCAAACCATTGATCAAGCTATCCCAGGAAGCCCAGCGCCTGGCCCCGCCATTGCGTTCAGGTCGCTTGCGCCTGTCGTCGCTGCCCCCTGAGTTGAATCAATTCGTCGACTCGTTCAACTCGACACTGGAACGGGTCGAACAGGCGTACTCGCGCCTGGAATCGTTCAACGCCGATGTCGCCCATGAACTGCGCTCGCCGCTGACCAACCTGATCGGCCAGACCCAGGTCGCGCTTACACGCGGGCGTTCGGCGGAACACTATTTCGAGGTGCTGCAATCGAACCTTGAAGAACTTGAACGGCTGCGCTCGATCATCAATGACATGCTGTTCCTGGCCAGCGCCGACCAGGGCAGCAAGGCCACCAAACTGACCTCCACCTCACTGGCGGAGGAAGTGGCGACGACCCTGGAATATCTGGACTTCATTCTCGAGGACGCCCAGGTACAGGTTCAGGTCAGCGGCGATGCCCAGGTGCGAATCGAGATCGCCCACCTGCGCCGGGCCTTGATCAACCTGCTCAACAACGCCGTGCAGCACACCGACCCCGGACAAGTCATCAAGGTGCGAATCGAAGCAGGCGAGCACCAGGTCAGCATCGGCGTCGCCAACCCGGGCGCACCGATTTCCAGCGAGCATCTGCCGCGCCTGTTCGAACGCTTCTACCGGGTCGATGCCTCACGCAGCAACAGTGGCAACAACCACGGGTTGGGCCTGGCCATCGTCAAGGCGATTGCCCTGATGCATGGCGGCGATGTGTTCGTGCACAGCGACCATGGCATGAATACCTTTGGCATGCATTTGCCCGTCTGAGGCCCCACGCTCCCTCCCCCCCGAAAACAGGCCGACCGGCAGGCCGCCTCGTTTTGGGTGTTGCTCGTTGATCCGTGCCGCGTCGAAGCCTGTGGGAGATTGTTGTCTGAGTACATATCCATTGCTGCGGAGTACATATCCGTTGCTGCGGTAACGGCCACTTATGGTTTCGCTCTTACAGCGACTCCCTTTTTCAAACGCCAAAAAGGAAGCAAAAGGCTTTGCCCCACCACTCGGTGCCTCGCTAGGGCTCGGCATGCCCTCACTCCGGCATTGCTCCGTGGGTCGC